>NZ_JBIUXX010000061.1:0-33684 GCF_044744235.1 Pseudomonas sp. NPDC087346 | reverse complement strand
TATTTTCTTTTAGTGAGCTGTCATTAATTATTCGGTATAATAAATATTTTCATACAAAAATAATTGGCCCGGTAAATAATAATATTTATCTCTGTTTCGTTGCGCTGGAGACCATTTGCAGATAGAAATTCTGCATAAACATAAAAAACAGGTGGTTTTGTCTCATGCGCAAACTGGACCGTACCGATATCGGCATTCTCAACAGCCTTCAAGAGAACGCGCGCATCACCAACGCCGACCTCGCGCGCTCGGTGAATCTGTCGCCGACGCCGTGCTTCAACCGGGTCAAGGCAATGGAAGAATTAGGCCTGATTCGCGAGCAGGTGACCCTGCTGGACGCCGATCTGCTGGGCCTGCACGTCAACGTGTTCATTCACGTCAGCCTGGAGAAACAGGTGGAGGAGGCGTTGCAGCATTTCGAAGAGGCGATTTCCGATCGGCCCGAGGTGATGGAGTGCTACTTGATGGCCGGCGACCCGGATTATCTGATCCGGGTGCTGGTGCCGACGATTCAGTCGCTGGAGCGCTTCATGATGGATTTTCTGACCAAGGTGCCGGGGGTGGCGAATATTCGGTCGAGTTTTGCGTTGAAGCAGGTGCGGTACAAGACCGCGCTGCCGTTGCCGGCAAATGGGTTGACGCTGGGAAGTTGAAGATCAAAAGATCGCAGCGTGCCGCAGCTCCTACGGGATCGCATTCCAATTGCGTCCCGCAGTTTCGACAGGATCGCGATCTCCTGTAGGAGCTGCGGCACGCTGCGATCTTTTGCTTTAAAGCTTGTTAATCGGCACTTTCAGGTACACCACGCCATTATCTTCAGCCGCCGGAAAATTCCCCGCCCGCACATTCACCTGTATTGCCGGCAGCAACAGCGTCGGCATTCCCAGCCCGGCATCCCGCGTGGTGCGCATCTCGACGAACGCCGCCGCGTCGATCCCGTCATGCACATGGATGTTGCTTTTGCGCTGTTCGCCAACGGTAGTCTGGCACTGCGACTCGCGGCCCTCGGGCGGATAGTCGTGGCAAACGTAGAGCTTCACGCTGGCTGGGAAGGCCAGCAGTTTCTGGATCGAGGCGAACAGTTGATGCGCGTTGCCGCCGGGAAAGTCGCAACGCGCCGTGCCGACATCAGGCATGAACAACGTGTCGCCAACCAGAATCTGTTCTCCATCGATCAGGTAGGCCATGTCCGCCGGGGTGTGGCCGGGGACGTGCAGGGCGGTGGCCTTGAGGTTGCCGATCTTGAATGACTCGTTCGCCGCGAACAGGTGATCGAACTGCGAGCCGTCAACGCAAAATTCCGGCTCCAGATTGAACAGCGCCTTGAACACGTTCTGCACTTTGCTGATCGATTCGCCAATCGCAATCTTGCCGCCCAGTTCCCGGCGCAGGTACGGCGCGGCGGACAGGTGATCGGCGTGGGCGTGGGTTTCCAGCAGCCATTGCACCTGCAAACCATGAGCGCGAACGAAGGCGATGATCTTGTCGGCCTGCGCGGTGCAGGTGCGTCCGGCGGCGCCGTCGTAATCGAGCACCGGGTCGACGATTGCACACTGCCCGCCATCGGTCTCGTAGACCACGTAACTGTAGGTCGAGGAGGCGGGGTCGAGGAAAGCTTCAATCAGCGCGGGCATGGATACGAACCTGAACAGGGGAAATGGGTTGCAACACTTTATCTAAAAACATAATGTTCGCAGCTTAAGTGACCTTGAAGGCATCCTGCAAATGCAATCCAGTCTGACTGAATGTGAAGTCGCCCAACTACGCGCCTCGGCCTCCAAGGCCTGCTCGTTGCTCAAGGCGTTGGCCAACGAAGATCGATTGCTGATCCTCTGCCAGTTGACTCAGGGCGAGCGCAATGTCGGCGAGCTGGAGACAATGACCGGCGTGCGTCAGCCGACGCTGTCCCAGCAATTGGGGATTTTGCGCGATGAAGGACTGGTCGCGACCCGCCGTGAAGGCAAGTACATCTTTTACGGGCTCGCCAGTCACGAAGTGATTCAGGTGATGAAAACCCTGTCCGGACTCTACTGCGGAGCCGTGCTCAAAAGCTGGGAACAGCAATAAATGCCAGCCACTACACAACTCAGAAACTGTGGGAGCTAGCCTGCTAGCGATGGCGGGGGTTCAGTCAGCACTAATATTGGCGCTCCGGCCTCATCGCTAGCAGGCTAGCTCCCACAGGGTCTGTTGTGAACCTGGTATCAATCCTTGCGTGCAGCAAAAGGAACAAGCAATGAACGATCAACACTGGGGCCCATCCATCAGTGCAGATATCGTGGTCATCGGCGGCGGCACTGCCGGCATCGGTTTTGTCGCGAGCCTGCTCAAGCGCGATCCGCACTTGAAAATCACCGTGATCGAACCGAGTGCGCAGCACTATTACCAACCGGCGTGGACGCTGGTCGGCGGTGGCGCCTACAACGTCAAAGACACCGTCCGGCCGATGTCCTCGGTCATGCCGCGTCAGGTTAACTGGGTGCAAGCGGCGGTGACCGGCATCGATCCCGAGCAACGCCAACTTACGCTGAACGACCAACGCACCGTCAGCTATCAGAACCTGATCGTCTGCCCGGGCCTGCGTCTGGCCTGGGAAAAAATTGAAGGTTTGCAGGAAAGTCTTGGCCAGCACGGCGTGACTTCCAACTACAGCTATCAGCACGCGCAATACACCTGGGATCAGGTGCAAAAGCTGCGCGGCGGCAAGGCGCTATTCACCCAGCCGCCGATCCCGATCAAGTGCGCGGGCGCGCCGCAGAAGGCGATGTATCTGTCCTGCGATCACTGGCTTAAAAGCGGTGTGCTGAACAAGGTCGAGGTCGAGTTCAATCTGGCCGGTGCTGCATTGTTCGGGGTGCCGACGTTCGTGCCGCCGCTGATGAAGTACATCGAGAAATACAACGCTCAGCTGGCGTTCAATTCCAATCTGGTCAAGGTCGACGGCCCGGCGAAAACCGCGTGGTTCGACATTAAAGACGCTGACGGCAATGTCACCACGCAGACGAAGACTTTCGATCTGTTGCACGTGGTTCCGCCACAGGTGTCGCCGGATTTCATTGCGCAAAGTCCGCTGGCCGACACCGCTGGCTGGTGTGAAGTGAATCCGCACAGCCTGCAGCATCCGCGTTATCCCGAGGTGTTTGCGCTGGGTGATATCTGCGGCACGACCAACGCGAAAACCGCTGCGGCGGTGCGTAAGCAAATCGTCGTGGTCGCGCAAAACCTGTTGGCCCAGCGCAAGCAACAAACGCTGCCGCTGAAGTACGACGGTTACGGCTCGTGCCCGCTGACGGTGGAGAAGGGCAAAGTGATCCTTGCCGAGTTCGGTTATGCCGGCAAATTGCTGCCGACATTCCCCCTCGACCCGACGGTGCCGCGCCGTTCGGCGTGGTGGCTGAAGGCGACGTTGCTGCCGTGGTTCTACTGGAACGGCATGCTCAAGGGTCGCGAGTGGCTGACAAGCCTGTCCAAGGTCGACTGAGAAATCACTATGTTGCTGGCAAGTCTGTTTGGCGTGGTGATGGGATTGGTGCTTGGGCTGACCGGTGCCGGCGGCGGGATTCTCGCAGTGCCGGCGCTGGTGCTCGGTTTGGGCTGGACGATGACGCAAGCAGCGCCAGTGGCGCTGTTTGCGGTCGGCAGTGCGGCGGCGGTCGGTGCCATCGATGGTTTGCGGCACGGTCTGGTGCGTTATCGCGCAGCACTGCTGATTGCGGCGCTCGGCGCGGTGTTTTCGCCGGTAGGGATTTATTTCGCCCATCAGTTACCTGAGAAGATTCTGATGATTCTGTTCAGTCTGCTGATGGTGATGGTTGCCTGGCGCATGCTGCGGCGTGAACGGCAGGAAGAAGGACCGAGCGATCATGGTCACGCCAGTTGGGGCCAGAAGAATTGCATGCTCAATGAAGAAACCGGACGCTTCGACTGGACCGCCAAATGCACCGCGACCCTCGCGGCATTAGGCGCGGTCACTGGCGTGGTGTCGGGATTGCTCGGGGTTGGCGGTGGTTTTCTGATTGTGCCGGCGTTCAAGCAACTGACCGATGTGCAGATGCGCGGGATTGTCGCCACGTCGTTGATGGTGATCAGCCTGATTTCGGCGATTGGCGTGATCGGCTCGTTTCATGCCGGGGTGCGGATTGATGCGCAAGGCGCGGCGTTCATTGTCGCGAGCATTGTCGGCATGATCATCGGCCGCAAGCTCTGTGCGCGGGTGCCGGCGCGGGCGTTGCAGGTGGGGTTTGCCAGCGTGTGTCTGGTGGTGGCGGGGTACATGTTGTTGCGGGCGTAAAGCAAAAATCGCAGCCCGCTGGGAGCTGCGATCTTTTATCGGCTTACAACACCAGATGCGGCAACCACAGCGAAATCGCCGGAACGTAGGTCACCAGCATCAACACCAGGAACAACACTGCGTAGAACGGCATCAGTGCTTTCACCGTGCTTTCGATGCTGACCTTGCCCACCGCTGAGCCGACGAACAGTACCGCGCCCACGGGTGGTGTTATGAGCCCGATTCCCAGGTTGACCAGCATGATCATGCCGAACTGCACCGGGTCGACGCCGATGCCGAGGATCACTGGCATCAGAATCGGCGTAAGGATCAGAATCAGCGGGGCCATGTCCATCACCGTGCCGAGCAACAACAGCATGACGTTGATGCACATCAGGATCACGTAGCGGTTATCCGACAGGGTCAGGAACAGCGTGGTGATTTTCGCCGGAATCTGCATCAGGGTCATGATGTAGCCGAAGCTGGCGGCGAAACCGATCAGGATCATCACGATCGAAATGGTGCGTACCGTGCGATGCATCAGTTTCGGCAGTTCGCTCCATTTGTAGTCGCGGTAGATGAACATGGTGACGAAAAACGCCCACAGCACCGCGATGGCCGCCGACTCGGTGGCAGTGAAAATCCCTGAGAGAATGCCGCCGAGGATGATCACCATCGCCATCATGCCCCACAGCGCCTCGCCGCAGATTTTCAGGGCCTGACGCAGCGGGATGACTTCGCCTTTCGGGTAGTTGCGCTTACGGGCGAAGATCAGACAGAGCACCATCAGGCACGCGCTCATCAGCAAGCCCGGTACTATACCGGCCATGAACAGTGAGGCGATCGATACGGTGCCGCCGGCCGCCAGCGAATAGAGCACCGAGTTATGGCTGGGAGGAGTCAGCAGCGCTTGCACCGAGCCGCTCACGGTCACGGCCGTGGAAAACTCACGCGGATAGCCTTTGCGTTCCATTTCCGGAATCAGTACCGAGCCGACCGAGGCGGTGTCTGCCACCGACGAGCCGGAGATCGCGCCGAAAAACGTCGAGGCCATGATGTTGACCAACGACAGACCGCCGCGCACAAAACCGACCAGCACCCCGGCAAACGCCACCAGCCGCCGCGACATGCCGCCCTCGGCCATGATCGCCCCGGCCAGCACGAAGAACGGAATTGCCAGCAGCGAAAACTTGTTCACGCCCCCGGCGACTTGAATCATCAGCGCCTGAAAAGGGATGTCGATCCACCACGCACCAATCAGCGCCGAAAGCCCCAAAGCGTAAGCGACCGGCATGCCGATCAAGATCAAAGCGATAAAACTGCCCAGCAATACCAGCGCGTCCATCAGGCAGCCCCTTCACTTTCTTCAACCAGATCGAAACGCACGACCCGCCGGTTGCTCTGGTCACCGAGCAAGAGTTTTTCCAGTACGAAAATCAGCGTCAGTGCGCCGCCAATCGGGATTGGCATGTAGGTGATGCCCACGCGTAGCGTCGGCAATGCGCTCATGAACTGGTTCCAGGTTGCCAGGCACAGTTTGGTACCCCAGATCGCCATGAACAGGCAAATGGTCGCCATCAACAATTGCGAGACGATGCTCATGGCTTTGCGCAGGTCGGGAGGCATACGGTCGGTGAGCATGGCGACGGCCATGTGCGCCCCGGCGCGGTAGCTGGCGGCGGCGCCGATGAAGGTGAAAACCATCATCAGCAAAATGGCGGTGGGCTCTGGCCAACTGGAGCCGGTGCCGAGGACGTAACGGGCGAAGACGCCCCAGGGGATGATCAGGGCAATGGCCAACACCGACAAACCGGCGACCCAGATGCAGGCCATGTACAGCGTGTCGTTGATGCGCAGCAGTGAATTCTTCATCGGGTTCCACCGTAACCCGGTACTGCGATGCGCGCAGTACCGGGCCTTCAAAAGGAGCTGGGAGGGTTACTGAACGGCTTCGATACGCTTGATCAGATCGGCGTAAGGCGCGCCGTATTTTTCGCGAATCGAGGCAGTGGCCTCGTAAAACGGTTTCTTGTCGACGGTGATGAACTCGACGCCGGCGGCCTTGAGTTTTTCTTCACTGCTGGCGGATTTCGCGTCCCACAGCACGCGCTCTTCAAGCTGCGCAGCCTTGGCGGCCTTCTTCACCAACGTCTGCTGGTCGGGGGTGAGTTTTTCCCAAGTGATTTTCGACATCACGATCGGCTCGGGGAGGATCAAGTGCCCGGTCAGGCTGTAGAACTTGGCGTTCTGGAAGTGGTTGTGTTCGAGCAGCGTCGGCGGGTTGTTTTCCGCGCCGTCGATCACGCCAGTCTGTAGGGCGCTGAAGATTTCACCGGTGTCCATGGCGATGCCGTTACCGCCCATGGCGTTGATGGTCTCGATGAACATCGGGTTGCCCTGCACGCGGATTTTCATGCCCTTGAGATCTTCGAGTTTGCGCACCGGTTTCTTGGTGTAGATGTTGCGCGTGCCGCCGTCCATCCACGCCAGGGCGACCAGGCCGAATTCGGAGTTAGTGATCTTGTCGAGAATTGCATCGCCAACCTCGCCATCGATGACCGCGCGCATGTGCGCCTGGTCGCGGAAAATGAACGGCATGTTGAACACGTTCACATCCGGCACCACCGGCCCGACGATGCCCAGGCTGACGCGAGTCATCTGGATCGCGCCGACCTGCGCTTGCTCAATGACTTCTTTTTCCGAACCAAGCACACCGCCCGGGAAGTATTTGAAGGTGAGGTCGCCGTTGGTTTCCTTGGTCAGGGCTTTGCCCATGCTTTCTTCAGCGACCACGGTGGGATAACCGGCGGGGTGAATATCGGCGAACTTGATTTCCAGCGCCTGGGCGGCATTGGCGAGGGAGAAGGCGAGCGGTAAAGCGACGGCGAGCAAGGTGCGTTTGAAGTACATGGGGGTGAGTCTCCAGTCTTGTTATTTTTGTGTTCAAGGCGCAGCGGTGCAGGTGTTACAGGGAATCGTCAAACAGCGGTTCGTGAAGTCCTTTGACGCCGGGGTTGAGGGCGAACACGCCGCCGGCCAGGGATTGCGGGTCGTGGTCATCGCCCGGGCGAATCGAGGTCACGAACAAGGTGTCCATCCGGCTGCCACCGAAAGCGCACATGGTCGGTTTTTTCACCGGGACTTCGAGCGAAAAATCGAGTCGGCCATCGGGCGCGAAACGGTGGATGAGGCCGGCGTCATTGGCGCAGATCCAGTAGCAACCTTCAGCATCCACAGCAGCGCCATCGGGGCGACCGGGGAGGTGGTTCATGTCGACGAAGACGCGCCGGTTCGACGGCGTGCCGGTCTCCGTGTCGTAATCGAACGCCCAGATCAATTGCACGTCGGGATGGGAGTCGGACAGATACAGGGTTTTGCCATCGGGGCTGAAAGCGAGGCCATTGGGCACGATGAAACCGTCGAGTTGCGCTTCAATCACCCCTGACGCTCCGGCGCTGTAGCGATAGAGTCGGCCTTCGGGCGCGTTCAGGCCCATGTTCAACACCATGCTGCCGGCCCAGAAGCGACCCTGCCGATCACAGCGGCCGTCGTTGAGGCGCATGTCTTCGCGGCTGTGTCCGACGCTGGCGAGCAGGGCGCTGTCGAGGCTGCCGTCGGTGTGCGGCTGTAGATGAAAGAAGCCGCTTTCCATGCCTGCGATCCAGCCTCCACGGCTGTGGCGCGCGATGCAGGCGAGCATCTCCGGGGCTTTCCAGGCATGTACATGTCCGGTGTCAGCGCTCCAGCGTTGCAGGCTGCCGTTGGGAATATCGACCCAGTACAACGCATTTTCCTGCGGCACCCAGACCGGGCTTTCACCCACGGCGTTGCGGGCGTCGACGATCAATTCGGTTTGCATCCTCAATCCCTTGTGTCGTTGTCAGAGTGATCAGTCGCCAAACGGACCGGCCGCGACGAAGGCGCCACCCTGATAGATCCGCGCCGGATCGTCAGCCGCCGGCATCGGTTGCGCTTCGACCTTGTCGCGGAACACTTCGGAGCTGTCGCGGGCGGTAAAACCCAAGTGGCTGGCGAAGCGGTTATCCCACCAGACATCCTTGTTGTCGGACATGCCGTAGACCACGGTGTGGCCGACATTCGGCGTATACAGCGCACGTTCGAGCAGTTGGGTGAGATCGTCGAAACTCAGCCAGGTGTGCATCATTCGACGGTTCTGCGGCTCGGGGAATGAGGAGCCGATGCGGATGCTTACCGTCTCGATGCCATAGCGGTCGAAATAGAAGCTCGCCATGTCCTCACCGTAGGATTTCGACAGGCCGTAATAGCCATCCGGACGCCGTGCGGAACCGGCATCAAGGTGTTCATCCTGCTTATAGAAGCCGATAACGTGGTTGGAGCTGGCGAAGATCACCCGCTTCACGCCGTGTCGGCGCGCCGCTTCGTAGATGTGGAACACGCCGCAGATGTTGGCGCCGAGAATTTCTTCGAAAGGGCGTTCCACCGACACACCACCGAAGTGCAGGATCGCGTCCACACCTTCTACCAGTTGATGCACGGCATGTTTGTCGGCGAGGTCGCAAGGCACGACTTCTTCGTGCTCATCGACAGCCGGGGCGAGG
Source organism: Pseudomonas sp. NPDC087346 (assembly GCF_044744235.1). Lineage (NCBI taxonomy): Bacteria > Pseudomonadati > Pseudomonadota > Gammaproteobacteria > Pseudomonadales > Pseudomonadaceae > Pseudomonas > Pseudomonas sp. NPDC087346. The sequence goes on along the minus strand of NZ_JBIUXX010000061.1, from coordinate 24,834 downwards.
GCGGCGATGTCTGACAGGCGCAACACGTTGGCGTAAGGACGCAGACGCTCGCGCAAGACTTTGCCCAGACCGCCGGCGGCGCCGGTCAGCAGCAGGCGATTGAAGGGTGCTGGGGTTGTTGAGGTAAACGTCATGGCAATCCCTGGACAATATTTGTTTTTGGATTTGTTGTAGGTTGTCGTATGACTTGGGTCGAAGTATCGGTACGGTTTCCGGGTCTTGTCAACGCGACTTTGGTTGAAAATGACGGAGGGTTATCGATCTGCCCGGAACCCAAGACCCGCAGCTGGATGCACTACTGTGCTGCGGGCGATGTGTTCGTCGACTCCCGGATACGGGCTACAACAGCGAAATCGGGTAACTGATGAAAATCCGGTTTTCATCGAATTCATTGGTACTGAAGTCGCGCCGAATCGTCGCGTTGCGCCATTTGACGTTGAGGTCTTTCAGCGGCCCGCTCTGTACGGTGTAGGCCAGTTCCGATTCGCGGCCCCATTCCTTGCCGTCGGTGGTCGTGCCGGTGTGCACGTTATCGCCGCTGATGTAGCGGTTCATCATCGTCAGGCCAGGCACGCCGAGGGCGACGAAGTTGTAGTCATGACGGAGCTGCCACGAACGTTCCTTGGCGTTGTCATAGCTCGCGTTGTAACTGTCGTTGGCCAGGGTGCCGCCGCTAGTGCCGTTGACCCGCATCCAGGCATCGTCGCCGCCGAGTTTCTGCAGGCCGAGGTAGAAGGTGTTACCGCCATATTTGGCGGAAAGCATGGCAAATGAAGTCTTGTTATCGAGGTCGCCGGCCTTGGCGCTGCCGTCTTCCTTGCCGGTAAAGAAACCGAGATTGGCGCCCAGCGTCCAGTCGCCGAACGGCTGGCTGTGGCTGACGTTGAAGTACTGTTGCTGATAGATGTCGGTGAGTTCGGCGTACCAGATGCCGACCAGCGTGCGCTTGTCATTGAAGGTGTATTATTCGCCACCGCCAAAATTGAAACGGTCTGAGGTGAATGCGCCGCGGCCATTCATCGACATGTCTTCCATGCTCGCATCGTTGCGCGGGCTGTTGCCACGGAACTGGCCGCCGTACATCGTCAGACCATTGATTTCGGTAGAGGTGATCTGACCACCGCGGAAGGTTTGCGGGAGGGAGCGGCCATCATCAGAGCGCAGGATCGGCAGCACCGGCATCCATTCGCCAACTTTCAATTCTGTCTTCGAAACCTTGGCTTTCAGCGCGACGCCGAGTCGACCGAAATTATCTGCCGGACGCCCGTCATCATGAATCGGCAACAGCTGCGTGCCACCGCTGCCTTTGCCGCCATCGAGCTTTTGCGAGTACATGCCGAGAATATCCAGACCGAAACCGACGGTGCCTTGGGTGAAGCCGGATTTCGCGTCGAGGATGAAGTTTTGCGTCCACTCTTCAGCCTTGCCCTGCGCATTGTTCGGGTTGGTGAAGTTGCGGTTGAAGTAGGCGTTGCGCAGGTTCAGCGTCGCTTTGCTGTCTTCGAGAAACCCTTCGGCATTGGCGGTCACGGGCAAGGCTAGGGCGAGGCTGCTGCAGCCGATCAGGCTCAGGGCGGAATAAGGGCGAACGAGGGTCGAACGGGAATTGCGGACGGATGTGCTCATTGTGGCGCTCCATGCTGCTTGTTGTTTTTATTATTTGTCATACGTCGTCGTACAACATGGTTGCGGATATTTCCTACGTTTTGCGGGAATGTCAACTGTAAGTTATACGATGACTTGCGGGTTCTGCAGAGAACCTAGGTGGGAGCGGGTGTGTCAGTGATGCTTTTACGGCAAACTGACGGCACTTCACGTACAAGGTTGTTCAATGGATCGATACGCGCCGCACGACTGGCAACCCCACGAGAAGCCCAGTCTGCCCGGTTCCCCCTCGACACCGCTGCACTCCAGCGCCAAGCGTCTGGCCTATGCGCTGGTCGGGCTGCTGGTGGCGTTGACCGGTGGCCTGGGGAATTCGCTGGTGGTCGCCAACCTGCCTTATTTGCAAGGTGCGCTCGGCGCGACCACGGCGGAAATGGCCTGGTTGCCGGCGGCGTATGTGATGACCAACGTGTCGATGAACCTGCTGCTGGTGAAGTTTCGCCAGCAGTTCGGTTTGCGCGCGTTTACCGAAGTGTTTCTGGTGCTGTATGCGCTGGTGACCTTCGGCCATTTGTTCGTCAACGACCTGAACTCGGCGGTGGCGGTGCGTGCGGCCCACGGCATGGTGGGCGCGGCGCTGAGTTCGCTGGGCCTGTATTACATGATTCAGGCGTTCCCGGCGAAATGGCGAATGAAAGCACTGGTGCTGGGGCTTGGCACTTCGCAATTGGCGTTGCCGCTGGCGCGACTGTTCTCCGAAGACTTGCTGCAAATCGCCGAATGGCGCGGCTTGTATCTATTCGAATTGGGCATGGCGTTGCTGTCGCTGGGCTGCGTATTCATGCTCAAGTTGCCGCCCGGTGACCGTTTCAAAACCTTTGAGCCGCTGGATTTCCTGACCTTCGCCATTCTTGCCACCGGCGTCGCGTTGTTGTGCGCAGTGCTGTCCCTCGGACGGATCGACTGGTGGCTGGAAGCCGACTGGATCGGCATCGCATTGGCGGGCTCGATTGCGCTGATTTTCACCGGTCTGGCCATCGAGCATAACCGCAGCAACCCGATGCTGATGACCCGTTGGCTCGGCAGCGGGGTGATGATCCGTCTGGCGCTGGCGGTAATCCTGATTCGCATGGTCACCTCGGAGCAATCCACCGGCGCCGTCGGCTTCATGCAAAACCTGAATATGAGCAGTCAGCAACTGCACAGTCTCTACGTGGTGATGCTGATCGGCAGCGTCGCCGGGCTGGCAACCAGTGCGCTGACCATCAACCCGAAGCACTTGCTCATGCCGTTGATTATCTCGCTGGCGTTAATGGCGACCGGCTCAGTGATGGACAGCTTTTCGAACAACCTGACGCGCCCCTCGAACATGTATTTCAGCCAGTTCCTGCTGGCGTTCGGCAGTACGTTTTTCCTCGGCCCGACCATGGTCCTCGGCACGCGCAACGTGCTGACCAATCCGCGTAATCTGGTGAGTTTTTCGGTGCTGTTCGGGATCTGCAATAACCTCGGCGGGTTGATCGGCTCGGCGTTGCTCAGCACCTTTCAGATCGCCCGGGAAAAATTCCACTCCAGCCATATCGTCGAGCAACTGACGATGACCAATCCGCTGGTGGCGGCGCGGGTGCAAAGCGGCGGCTCGGCTTACGGTTCACTGCTGGCCGACCCGAGCCTGCGCAATCTGGCCGGCATTCGCAGCCTGTCGAATGCCGCCACTCGCGAAGCCAACGTTCTCGCCTATAACGATGTATTCATGCTGATCGCGGTGATCGCGGTGCTGACCATGATCTGGATTTCCATTCGTGCGCTGTGGCTGATGAGTACCACCCGGGCCATCACTGCCACGCCTCCTGTACCTGCCAACGGTGCCAATTCTCAATGACCGAACCGACCACCACGACCACCAACGCCATCGCCGCCACTCCCGAGGGCGTGGCGCCGCCGGCATCAGCCAATACCGAGCCGCGCTCGTTGCGGGTGCGGATAATTTCCTCGATGGGCTTTGCCGCGATTGCCATCGTCGGCGTGATGATCGTGCTGTACGCCTGGCAACTGCCGCCGTTCAGCAGCGCGGTGGAAACCACCGAGAACGCCTTGATCCGGGGCCAGGTGACGATCATCGGCCCGCAGCTCGCCGGTTATGTTTATGAAGTGCCGGTGCAGGATTTCCAGTTCGTGAAGGCCGGTGATCTGCTGGTGCGGCTGGATGACCGTATCTATCAGCAGCGCCTCGACCAGTCGCTGGCGCAACTGGCGGTGCAGAAAGCTTCACTGGCCAACGTGGTGCAGCAGCGCAACAGCGCCGAAGCGACGATCAAGCTGCGTCAGGCGGCGGTGGCGGACAGTGAAGCGCAGTTGCGCAAGAGCGAGGCGGACTTGCGGCGCAACAAGGAACTGGTGAGTGACGGTTCGGTGTCAAAACGCGAGATGGACGTGACGCTCGCCGCCAATGCGCAGGGCATCGCCGCTGTGGCGCAGGCCAAGGCCAATCTGGAAATCGCCCGGCAGGATCTGCAAACGGTGATCGTCAATCGCGGCTCGCTGGAAGCCGCGGTGGCCAGCGCCGAGGCGGCGGTGCAACTGGCGCGAATCGATCTGTCGAACACACGGATCGTCGCGCCGCGCGACGGTCAGCTCGGGCAGATTGGCGTGCGTCTAGGCGCTTACGTCAACTCCGGCGCGCAGTTGATGGCGCTGGTGCCGAACCAGAAATGGGTGATCGCCAACATGAAGGAAACCCAGATGGATAACGTGCGGGTCGGGCAGCCCGTGCGCTTCACCGTCGATGCGTTGAACCACCGCAAATTCACCGGGCATGTGCAGCATATTTCGCCGGGCACCGGTTCCGAGTTCGCGCTGCTGCAGGCCGATAACGCCACCGGCAACTTCGTCAAGATCGCCCAGCGCGTGCCGGTGCGGATCACTATCGATGAGGGACAGCAGGAGGAAGAACGACTGCGCCCGGGGATGTCGGTGGTGGTGAGTATTGATACGGCGGCGGGTGATACCCAAAAACATTGATCCACACAGATCAAAACTGTGGGAGCTAGCCTGCTGGCGATTGCGGACTCGTATTCAGCACTGTTGCCGACTGACACTCCGCTATCGCCAGCAGGCTGGCTCCCACAGGGATAGGCGCTCAGGCAGCAATCATCGGGGGCAGGGTGCCCAGTAGCGAGACCGCCGCCACCGCGCCAATCCCCAGCAACCATTCCAGCATCACGCTGCGCTTGAGCGCTTCGGTGCGCTGTTCACAGTCCTTGATCCGCAAGCGATTCAACAGCGCCAGCCCGAGCATCCCAAGCACCAGAAAAGCCTTGATCAGCAGAATCAGGGCAAACCCCGAGAACAACGGCGTCGGCCACCACTGCCCGGTCAGCACCCGCACATTGATCAAGCCAGTCAGCAGCAACCCCGCCACCAACACATATCCAATTCCGCTGAAACGCTGCAACACCGCGCGTAGCGGCGCATTCGGCTGGCGCAAAATCATCACCAGCATCAACAACCCGCCAAGCCAGGCGCCGACGCAGGTCAGATGAATGACCTGATTGAGGATCAGCATCTGCCCGCTGAAACCATCCAGCATCGCCCCGTGACCCACCGGTGCCAACGTCGCCAGCAGCAACGCACTCAAGCCCAATCGCATAGGTTTGCTTGAGCGCCACGGCGTGAACAGCAGCGCCAGCAACAGCCCGTTGATCAGCAAGTGCCAGCGCCAGACCTGACCAAAAAACGTATTGCCCAGCACCACGCCAATCGTGTCCGGGTCAAACGCGGCCGCAGCCGAACCGGCCATGCTCGCGGTGATCAGCAATGCCCAGACGACGCCGCTGACCAGCGCAATAGCTGTCAGCCAGCGCGCCAGTCGGGCGAGGTGCCGATCCAGTTCTGGTGCTTCACCCTTGAGCAGCCAAGGCCTGAACAGCCAGGCCCCGAACAGCATCAACACCACGGTGAAATGCAGAAAGCGACACAGCACCAACGCTTCGGTCATGAATTACTGGCCAACCTTGAACTGATAGGCGCCTTCGCTTTTGTGCGTATCGACCGACACCGCGTGCCATTCGACTTTGTACTCACCGGCGCTGAGTGGCGCGGCGGGAGTGACGACCAGGGTTTTCTTGTCGCTGCCTTCAGTGGCCAGGGCTTTGACTGCGATGGGCGCGCCATCCTTGGTCAGGGTGACTTTGGTGAAGCTGGCTTCAACGCCTTCGGAAAAAGTCAGGCGCAAATCCGCAGGCGCGGCGACGGTGCTGTCGGCGGCCGGGGTCTGGCTTTTCAGGTGGGCGTGGGCGAAAGCGGAAGTGGCAATGACCATCGAAGCCAGCAGGGCACTGGCGGTCAGCAGTTTTTTCACGAACATGGGCAGTTCCTTATCAAAGAAGTCGCGGGGCAGAGTATAGAGCGTGCTTCACAACGCTTTCAGGCGCATATGAATAACCGGGAACGGCCGGCCTTGGCCATCGGTTTCCGAGCGTCCGATATTTTCGAAACCATAGTGCAGGTAAAAACCGTGAGCCTGTGGATTCTGTTCGTTGACGTCGACTTTCAGCAGCGGCCGGGTGACGTGATCGAGCAAGCGTCGACCGACACCCTGACCGCGAAAATCCGGGTCGATAAACAGCATCTGCACGGTGTCGGTATCGGTGGCGATGAACCCTGCCGGCGTCTGATCGGGGTTCTCCAGAACCCACACGTCGAGGGCCGGCAGATAGGTGTCGCGCACCAGATAAAACAGCAAACCAATGTCGTCTTCGCCGAGAAAATCATGGGTGGCGCGTACCGAGCGCTCCCACAGCGCAGCCAGTGCCGGATCGTCGGCCAGGATGCGTTTTCGAATGTTCATGGCCATGATCCTTCGAGTGGTTGCCAGGGAAGGAGGGCGATCCTAAACCAGAAAAAAGCCCAGGTGTGTGAAGAATCGTTCTCGGCTGTCGCCCCCGTGCCTGAGCGGATGCTAGTCTTGGGCAACGCTGTTGTCAGGGAGCCCTCATGGGCAATCACAAGATCGAAATTCGCCGCAGCAATGTCGAGAAAATCCTTCTGGCGGCGGAAAAGGTGTTCGCCGAAAAAGGCTTCGGCAGCACCGCCATGGCGGACATCGCCGCCGAAGTGCAACTGCCGCGCTCCAATCTGCATTACTACTTCAGCACCAAGAGTGAGCTGTACAGCGCGGTGCTGTTCGACCTGCTGGAAGTGTGGAAACAGGATGCGTTGTGCTTCGAGATGTTCGATGACCCACGGGTAGTGCTCAGCAGCTACATCCGCGCCAAGATGAACCATTCGCGCAGCCGTCCGTATGGCTCGAAAGTCTGGGCCAACGAGATCATCCACGGCGCGCCGACGTTGGGCGAGGCGCTGGACGTCAGTCTTTATGATTGGGCGAAGATGAAGGAAGCGAAGATTCGGCAATGGGTCGAGGACAAGCGGATTTTGCCGGTGGAACCGTCGGGCCTGCTGTACATGATCTGGGCCTCGACCCAGCATTACGCCGACTTCGATCATCAGGTGAATATTCTCAATGATCATCAGCCGCTGTCGGACATGCAGTTCGAGCGGGCGGTGCAGACGGTGACCAGTGTGATCTTGCGCGGGATCGGGCTGGAGCCCTGAGATGTGTGTTATGGCTACAGGCCTCATCGCGGGCAAGCCCGCTCCCACAGGGTTCTCTGGTGTACACAGCACTTGAGGACAACCCTAAAACCTGTGGGAGCGGGCTTGCCCGCGAAGGCGTCAGTTCAGACGCCGCCTGCCTCAAGGTGAAACATGGTAGGGATTGCGCGGATCATGATTCCAGTCCAGAAACGGCTTGCCCGTGTCCATCGGCACCATCTCGATGCAGTCCGCCACCGGGCAGGTGATCTGGCACAGATTGCAGCCCACACATTCATCATCAATCACTTCATATTTATGCGTCCCGTCCGCCTGCTTGAGGCTGCTGATCGCCTGATGTGACGTGTCCTCGCACGCAATATGGCAGCGCCCGCAACCGATGCAGGCGTCCTGATCAATCTTCGCGATTACTTGATAGTTGATGTCCAGGTACTTCCAGTCCGTGGTGTTGCCCACCGCCCGCCCGGAAAACTCGGCGAGGCTGGCGTAACCCTGACTGTCCATCCAGCGCGACAAACCGTCCTTCATCTCTTCGACAATCCGAAAGCCATGCAGCATCGCCGCCGTGCACACCTGCACCGCGCCGCTGCCCAGCGCAATGAATTCTGCCGCGTCACGCCAACTGCCGATGCCGCCAATCCCGCAAATTGGCAGGCCCTGGGTCTGCGGATCACGAGCGATTTCCGCGACCATGTTCAGCGCAATCGGTTTGACCGCCGAGCCACAGTAGCCGCCGTGAGTGCTTTTGCTGCCGACGACGGGCAGGGCGACCATGTGCTCCAGATCGACGCTGGTGATCGAGTTGATGGTGTTGATCAGCGACACCGCATCAGCGCCGCCGCGATACGCGGCACGAGCGGCGACGCGAATGTCGGTGATGTTCGGCGTGAGTTTGACGATCACTGGCAACGAGCAATAGGTCTTGCACCAGCGCGTCACCTGTTCGACATACTCCGGCACCTGACCCACAGCCGCGCCCATGCCACGTTCGGGCATGCCGTGCGGGCAACCGAAGTTGAGTTCGATGCCATCGGCGCCAGTGGCTTCGACCAGCGGCAGGATGTGTTTCCACGATTCCTCGACACAGGGCACCATCAGCGACACGATCAGCGCACGGTCCGGCCAGTCTTTTTTCACCTGGGTGATTTCGCGCAGGTTGATCTCCAGCGAGCGGTCGGTAATCAGCTCGATGTTGTTGATCCCCAGCACTTCGCGGTTGGCACCGTAGTGCGCCGAATAACGCGACGAGACGTTGACCGCTGCCGGGTCCTCGCCAAGGGTTTTCCAGACCACGCCACCCCAGCCGGCCTCGAAGGCGCGCACCACGTTGTAGGCTTTGTCGGTCGGCGGCGCGGAGGCCAGCCAGAACGGATTGGGGGCTTTGATGCCGGCGAAGACAATCGAGAGATCGGCCATTTACGCAGCCTCCACGTTAAGCATCAGTTGAACGTTGATCGCCTCGGCGGCCAGTTTGCCGTGTTGCACCGCTTGCACGGTGAGGTCCTGATCGAGACTGGTGCAGTCGCCACCGGCATACACCCCGGGAATGCTGGTGCGCAGGTTTTCATCGACTTGAATCCGTTCGCCCTGACGCTTCAATTCACGCGCCATCGGGTCAACGAGGGCGCCGCCGTCGAAAGACTGACCGATGGCTTTGAAGATCGCATCAGCCGCCAACTCGAAGGTTTCGCCAGTGGTTTGCAGGCGACCATCGACCAGATGAGTACGGGCGAAACGCATGCCGCGCACATGGCCCTGAGCGTCGAGCAGCACTTCTTCCGGTTGCGCCCAGGTCAGCAGGCGTACCTGATTGGCTTTGGCAATGTCCTGTTCGTGGCCGGTAGCGCCCATGTCCGCCGCACCACGGCGATACACCAGATTCACATCGCGAGCACCGAGGCGGGCCATTTGCACGGCCATGTCGATCGCGGTGTTGCCGGCGCCGAGGACGATGCAATGTTCGGCCAGCGGCAGTTGCGTGAGGTCATCGGACTGACGCAGTTCGCGGATGTAATCGGTGGCGGCGAGCACGCCGGGGGCATCTTCGTGGGGCAGGCCGAGTTGTTTGCTGGCATTCAGACCGATGCCGAGGAACACCGCGTCGAACTGCTGATGCAGTTCGCTGAGGCTCAGATTTTCGCCAAGTTTTTGCCCGTGGCGGATTTCGATGCCGCCAATTTGCAGGAGGAAATCCAGCTCCTTTTGCGCGTAATCATCGACCAGTTTGTACTTGGCGATTCCGTATTCGTTGAGGCCGCCAGCCTTCTCCCGTGCTTCGAAAATCACCACGTCATGCCCGTGCATGGCGCTGCGATGGGCGCAAGACAACCCCGCAGGCCCGGCGCCGACCACGGCGACGCGTTTGCCGGTGCTGGCGGCGCGCTGGAACGGGTGTTCGGTGAAGTGTGCGTTGTCCACGGCGTAGCGTTGCAGCATACCGATCAGCACGGGCGCGTACTCTTGGGCGTTGTTGCGCACGCAGGCTTGCTGGCAAAGAATTTCGGTCGGGCAGACTCGTGCGCAACTGCCACCGAGGATATTCGCCGAGAGGATTTTCTGCGCGGCGCCGGGAACGTTGTCCTGATGGATATTGCGGATGAACGAAGGAATGTCGATCTCGCTCGGGCACGCATTCACGCACGGCGCGTCGTAGCAATACAGGCAGCGCGAGGCTTCCAGATGCGCCTGCCGGGCGTTGAGCGGCGGCGCCAGATCGGTGAAATGGCCGGCGAGGGCGGCGGCGCTCTCATGCGGGTGCGGAAGATGGTTGAGGGTCTCGATCACGGTTTTTTGCCTCACGGTTATTGAGGTTTTCTGCCTCTGATGGGCAGTGGTTTTTGGTGTTGTCTGTGGGGGCCTCATCGCTGGCAAGCCAGCTCCCACAGGGATTGAAGTCGGACACAAATATTGTGTTCACCAAAAAACCTGTGGGAGCTGGCTTGCCAGCGATAGGCCGAAGGCCTCGGTTTCAGCGTTTCACTGCAACCGGCTTATGCAACTCAGCCCGCTTGCTCAGCAAATCAAACACCGCCGGATACGCCGGCCGTTCGATATAGCGCCCGGCTCCACGCTCGGCGCGCAGGTCGCCGTCGGCCCAGACCACGCGGCCCTGGCTGACGGTATGGCTCGGCACACCGCGCACGGTCTTGCCTTCGAAGATGTTGAAGTCCACCTGCTGATGGTGGGTCTTGGCGGAAATGGTGCGGGTGCCTTGCGGGTCCCACAGCACCAGATCGGCATCGGCGCCGACGCGAATCGCACCTTTGCGCGGATAGAGATTGAAGATTTTCGCGGTGTTGGTGGAGGTCAGGGCAACAAAGTCCTGCATCGAAAAACGCCCGGTATTCACCCCTTCATCCCACAACAGCGCCATGCGGTCTTCGATGCCGGCCGTGCCGTTGGGAATCTTGCTGAAGTCATCACGCCCGGCCGCTTTTTGCTCGGCGCAGAAACAGCAGTGATCGGTGGCGGTGGTGTGCAGATTGCCGTTCTGCAAACCGTGCCAGAGTGCCTCTTGATGCCCGCGTGGACGGAACGGCGGGCTCATCACGTAACCAGCAGCGATCTGCCAGTCCGGGTGTTGATAGACGCTGTCGTCGAGCAGCAAATGCCCGGCCAGCACTTCGCCGTACACCGGTTGGCCCTTGCTGCGCGCATAGGTGATTTCGTCGAGGGCTTCCTTGGTCGAAACGTGCACCAGATACAGCGGCGTGCCAATGGTTTCGGCAATGCGAATCGCCCGGCTCGCGGCTTCGCCTTCGACCTGCGATGGCCGCGACAACGGATGCGCTTCCGGCCCGGTGATGCCCTGGGCCATCAACTTGCGTTGCAGGTGATAAACCAGCTCGCCGTTTTCCGCGTGCACGGTCGGCACCGCGCCGAGTTCCAGGCAACGCTCGAAACTCGCCACCAACGTGTCGTCGGCGGCCATGATCGCGTTCTTGTAGGCCATGAAATGCTTGAAGCTGTTGATCCCGTGATGGCTGACCAGTTCGGCCATTTCCTCGCGAACCTGTTCGCTCCACCAAGTGATCGCAACATGGAAGCCATAATCTGACGCGGATTTTTCCGCCCAGCCGCGCCACTGATGAAACGCTTCCATCAACGACTGCTGCGGATTGGGAATCACGAAATCGATGATCGAGGTAGTGCCGCCCGCCAGACCGGCCGCCGTGCCGCTGTAAAAGTCTTCGCTGGCCACGGTGCCCATGAACGGTAGTTGCATGTGCGTATGCGGATCGATGCCGCCGGGCATCAGGTATTGGCCGCTGCCGTCGAGCACTTCGGCGCCAGCGGGAACATCAAGGTTTTCACCAATGGCTTTGATCACGCCGTCTGCGCAATACACATCGGCGCGATAACTTTCATCATGGGTAACAACGGTGGCGCCACGGATCAACAGAGACATTCCGAGTTCCTCGCAGGCATGACCGACTTGTGCCGGTTCTAGATGTTTTATTAATGCAACGCAGATCGATGTATTCCTGTCAGCGCTGTCAGGATTAAAAGCTAGTCGCAGAATTACGAATGAGCAAGATAAATTTTTATAAGCTTATTCGTGTTTTAACTTGCTGATAAATAACGATAAAAATACGAAATCACCAAAATGGTGAGGCTGCTCACCATTTTGACGCACTTGACAGGATGCAAATATGGTCAACATTTCCTATGTGAAATCAGCCGCTTGAAGTTGAGCTGCGGTTGATCGCTCACGATGAAAAAAAGTGCAGTGCACCAGAATGAGTCCTGACACTTCGAACAACTTGCCCGACGTTTAGCCTGAGCGCCTGGACAAGTTTTCGCGGACTCCCCAAGTGAATAATTAAAACTGATAAACATCAGTAAGTTGCAAATCGTTTGAAACACGGCCCGATGCGCAAGCGGGGCACCCGGCACGTTTATTGATGCCGCCGCTGACACCATGGCCGGTACACGAAAGTTGTCAGTTCCTCCGGCCATCGTCCGGCTCGCGCCTCCGAGCGTCAGCCTCCTGATGAGCAAAAATAATCAAAAGAACAGTGGAGCGGCCATGCAACAGATCAGATCGCAAGTGACCGAGCGCGACGGCTTGTTCGAGCTCGAAGCCGGCAGCGATGTCCTCGACAGTCCCCGTTACAACCACGACATGGCACCGACCAAGGTGCGCGAACGAACCTGGAACAAATGGCACATCACCGCGCTGTGGGTCGGCATGTCGATCTGCGTGCCGACCTACACCCTCGGCGGCGTGCTCACGGCGTACTTTGGCCTGAGCGTCGGCGAGGCGTTGGTGGCGATTTTGTTTGCCAATATCATCGTCCTTATCCCTTTGACGCTTAACGCCTTTCCCGGCACCAAATACGGGATTCCGTTTCCGGTGTTGCTGCGCTCGTCGTTCGGCATTCTTGGCTCCAACGTACCGTGTCTGATCCGGGCGCTGGTGGCGTGTGGCTGGTTCGGCATTCAGACGATGTTCGGCGGGCTGGCGATTCACCTGTTTCTCGGCTCGGTGTTCGATGGCTGGAAATCCCTCGGCGGAACCGGCGAGGTGATCGGTTTCATGATCTTCTGGGCGTTGAACCTGTGGGTGGTGATTCGCGGCGCCGAGTCGATCAAATGGCTGGAAACCTTGTCTGCACCGTTGCTGGTGGCGGTCGGCATCGGCCTGTTGGTCTGGGCCATGCCTAATGTGTCGATGACTGAGTTGATGGCGATCCCGGCCAAGCGTCCGGAAGGCGCAAGCGTGGTCAGTTACTTCGCCGCAGGGCTGACGGCGATGGTCGGATTCTGGGCGACGTTGTCGCTGAACATTCCGGACTTCAGCCGCTACGCCAAGAGCCAGAAGGACCAGATCGTCGGCCAGATCATCGGGCTGCCGCTGACCATGTTCCTGTTCGCCGCCCTCGGCGTGGTGATGACCGCCGCTTCGGTAAAACTGGTGGGCGTTACCGTCTCTGATCCGGTGACCCTGATCGGCCACATCCAGAGCCCGGTCTGGGTGGCGATTGCCATGGCGCTGATCATCATCGCCACGCTCTCGACCAACACCGCCGCCAATATCGTCTCGCCAACCAACGACTTCCAGAACATCGCGCCGAAGGTGATCAACCGCACCAAAGCGGTGTTGCTGACCGGTGTGGTGGGGCTGGCGTTGATGGGGCATGAACTGCTGAAAAAACTCGGCTGGATCGTTTCCGATGTCAGTCTGGAAAGCGTCTATTCCAACTGGTTGCTCGGCTATTCGAGCCTGCTCGGGCCGATTGCCGGGATCATGGTGGTGGATTATTTCCTGATCAAGAAACAGCAACTGGACCTGGCCGGGCTGTATCGCGATGACGTGTATCCGGCGTGGAATCTGTCCGGGTTTATCGCGTTCGGCGTTCCGGTGGTGCTGACGTTGCTGTCGCTGGGCAGCGATGCGTTCAGTTGGTTCTACAGCTACGGCTGGTTTACCGGCTCGGCGCTGGGAGGCCTGATTTATTACGGGTTGTGCGTGATGCGGGCGCAGCCTTCTGTCGTGAAATCGGCGGTGTAGCGGATGGCCTTATCGCTAGCAGGCTAGCTCCCACAATGGTGTGTGTTCCAGGTTTGAAATCTGCAATGCATTCCCCCTGTGGGAGCCAGCCTGCTGGCGATGAGATCTGCCAGACACCACAGCAATATCCATAAGAAACTGCCTGAGGAGATCACCATGAACGCAGCCATAGACGTTCTGCAATCCACCCATCAGCACATCAACCGCGACCGCCTCTGGGCCTCGCTCATGGAGCTGGCCAAGCTCGGCGCCACGGTCAAGGGCGGCGTCTGTCGTCTGGCCCTGACCGACCTCGACCGCCAGGCCCGCGACCTGTTCGTGCAGTGGTGCAAGGAGGCCGGTTGCAGCGTCAGCATCGACGAAGTGGGCAACATTTTCGCTCGCCGTCCCGGGCGCAATCCGAACCTGCCACCCGTGATGACCGGCAGCCACATCGACACCCAACCCACCGGTGGCAAGTTCGACGGCTGCTTCGGCGTGCTCGCCGGGGTCGAAGTGTTGCGCACCCTCAATGACCTCGGCGTCGAGACCGAAGCACCGCTGGAAGTGGTGGTCTGGACCAACGAAGAAGGCTCACGCTTCGCCCCGTGCATGATGGGCTCCGGCGTGTTCGCCGAGAAATTCACCCTCGCCGAAACCCTGGCCAAGGTCGATGCCGACGGCGTCACCGTCGGCGAAGCGCTGAATGCCATCGGCTACGCCGGCCCACGCAAGGTCAGCGGGCATAAGGTCGGCGCCTATTTCGAGGCGCATATCGAACAAGGGCCGATCCTCGAAGACGAACAGAAAACCATCGGCGTGGTGCTCGGCGCACTGGGGCAGAAGTGGTTCGACCTGAAACTGCGCGGCGTTGAAGCCCACGCCGGCCCAACCCCGATGCACCTGCGCAAGGACGCTCTGGTCGGTGCCTCGGTGATCGTCGGCGCAGTCAACCGCGCCGCCCTCGGCCATCAACCCCACGCCTGCGGCACCGTTGGTTGCCTGCAAGCCTATCCCGGCTCGCGCAACGTCATCCCCGGCGAGGTAAGGATGACCCTCGACTTCCGGCACCTGGAACCGGCGCGTCTGGACTCGATGATCGCCGAAGTGAAACAAGTCATCGAAGCCACCTGCGAAGAACACGGCCTGACTTACGAACTGACCCCAACCGCGGATTTCCCACCGCTGTACTTCGAAAAAGGCTGCGTCGAAGCCGTGCGCGGTGCGGCAAAAGGTCTGGGCCTGTCGAACATGGACATCGTCAGCGGCGCCGGCCACGACGCGATCTTCCTCGCCGAACTCGGCCCGGCCGGGATGATCTTCGTACCGTGCGAAGGCGGCATCAGCCACAACGAAATCGAAAACGCCGCGCCGGAAGATCTGGCGGCGGGTTGCGCGGTGTTGTTGCGAGCGATGCTGGCGGCTTCGGCGATGGTCGCGGCGGGGCAGCGCGCAGCCTGAAGATCAAAAGATCGCAGCCTTCGGCAGCTCCTACATGGGATTTGTGTTCGTATCTGTAGGAGCTGCCGAAGGCTTCGATCTTTTTGTTGTCACCCAGATGTCATGAAAATATGCGACGCTGCCGCCCTATGAAAATCATCACCTCAGGCTCGGCCTATCTGGATATCGACGCCTACGCCTGCTGCATCGCCTATGCCGAACTGTTGAACCTGCAAGGCATTCCCGCCCGCGCCGTCAGTGGCGCAAAACCCAATGCCAGCGTTTCGAAAGCCGTGCTTGGTTGGGGCTGCGCTTTTCACGCACATCAACCATCGCCGACCGATGAATTCGTCTTGGTCGACGTTTCCGACTATCACCATTTCGATCCTATGGTCGTGCTCAATCAGGTCGTGGAAGTCATCGACCATCATCCAGGTTACGAAGATTACTGGGCACAGAGACTCGGAACTGCCGCTGATATCCGACCGATTGGCGCAGCGGCAACTCAGGTTTTCCAGCGTTGGGAAGCGGTAGGTCTGTTGTCTCGCATCAGCCAGCCCAGCGCCGCATTACTGGCCACAGCGATTCTCGACAACACGCTGAATTTCAGCGGACAGATGACCACCGAATTGGATATCCGCGCTTACGAAGTGCTTGCACGTCAGGCAAAACTGCCGGCGGATTGGCCCGCGCAGTATTTCCGCGAATGCCAAGCGAGCATCGAAAGCAACTTGTTTGATGCCGTGGCAGCGGATTTGAAGCGGATGAAACCCGAGAGCCAATTGCCCGAAGTCTTCGCGCAAATGACCGTGTGGAATGCTGACGCGCTGATTCAAAAGCACCGTCCGGCAATCAGTCGCTGGATGGCGGAGCAGGGCGCAGACTGGCTGCTGAACGTGATCAGTATCAGTGAAGGAAAAAGCTGTCTGCTGGCCGATCCGCTGGTCAGCCAACAGAAGCTGAACCGTTTGCTGCCTCTTGAGTGGCAGGCAGGAATGGCGGTTCTCAAACCCTCGATGCTGCGTAAAGAATTACTGAAACTGGGTCTGTCAAATCAGCCTGAAGATTTGTTGTTATTGCCCTGACGGCGCTCGACGCCATCAGGACCACCGACGTCCAGCAGTCTTCTTTCCACCAGCACATTCTCAAGCGCCTGACGTTCTTTCGGGGCCATCTGGTGGTCGCGTTTTTTCAGCTCCAGCAGAATCGGGCTGGACCATGTGCGGTAGAGTTTTTCGATGTGACGGGTCATCAGTCTCTCCTTGACCAAGAGCCCGGTGTTTCTGGCAGGGGCTCATATCGATGAGCTACTAACGGTAGTCAACAAAGCCCGGAAACGCGAATGCCACAGGTTCTGGATCTGTCACCACATGTGTGGCCAACACAAAACACTGTGGGAGCTGGCTTGCCAGCGATGGCGATGGTTCAGTCGATATTTGCATCGGCTGACAGTCCGCTATCGCTGGCAAGCCAGCTCCCACAGGTTTTTGTAGTGTCAGTGAGTCAGTCGTCCACCTTCATCATTTCCTGCACACCTTCCCATGCTTCCGCGCGCATGCGTTCGATATCCAGGCCCGGGATCACGCCGTCATCCACAACCACGCGGCCGCCGACCAGGCTGTATTTCACGCTGATCGGTTCGCCCGCGACCACCGGGGCGACGGCGTTGTCGTGGAAGCCGAAGAAGCGTGGATGGTCGAGGCTGTAGATCGCCAGGTCTGCGGCCTGGCCGACTTCCAGGGTGCCGACGGCGCCCAGTCCCAATACCTGCGCGCCGCCCGCCGTGCCCCAATGAATCACGTCTTCAGCGGTGGTTGCCGAGGCGCCTTGTTCGGCGCGGTGGATCAGCCAGGCGGTGTTGGCTTCGCCGACCATGCTCCCGGATTCGTTGGACGCCACGCCATCGACGCCGAGGGAAATCGGCACGCCGGCCTCGTACATTTGCGGCACCGGGGCGACGCCGCTGCCCAGGCGTGCGTTGCTCACCGGGCAGTGCGAGATGCCGGTGCCGGTCTGGGCGAGCATGCGGATCTCGCCCGGTTGCAGATGCACGGCGTGGGCGAACCAGACGTCCGGGCCGAGCCATTCGTGTTCGGCGACGAATTCCACCGGCAGGCAGTTGTACTTCTCGCGGCAGAAGTTCACGTAGTTCTGGGTTTCCGAGAGGTGCGTGTGCAGGCGCAAACCCATGCCGCGAGCGGTGTGCGCCAGTTCGCGCAACAAGGTCGGCGGCAGCGAGAAGGTTGGCGTGGTTGGCGCGACCACCACGCGACGCATCGCATCCGGGGTGTCCTGGTGGTAGCGCGACTTGAGCCGTTCGATATCGCCGACCATCTGATCGAGCGACTCCGGTTGCAGCGCGGTTTTCGAGAAGCCCGGATGCGCGCTCGCCGACTCCAGCGCACCGCCACGGCAGAGCACGAAGCGCAGGCCGAATTCATCGGCCATGTCGAACAGCAGGTCGCCGGTCTCGGTGCTGCCGTGGGCGTGGTAGAGGTAGTGGTGATCGGCGCAAGTGGTCACGCCGGACAGCAGCAACTCAACCATGCCCAGCCGTGCGGCAATCCGCGCCAGTTGCGGGGTAAACCGGTTCAGGCGCGGGTAGGGCACGCTGGCGAGCCAGCCTTGCAGATCCTGATTCAGTCCTTCGGGCACGGCTTTGAGCAGGTTCTGGAACAGGTGATGGTGGGTGTTGATCCAGCCCGGATAGACCACGCAATTGCGTGCGTCGATCACCCGCTCGCCGGGTTGCGCTTCAAGGTTGGCGGCCATTTCGGCGATGCGCCCATTGACCACGCGAATGTCCACGGCGCCGGCCCGGGCACGCGGACCGCGCAGGCCGGTCATCACCGCGACCGGGTTCTTTATCAAGATGCTTTGCAGTTGAGTCATGGCAGGCTCCAGTCAAAGGATGTGTGAAGCGGATTTGCCGGGTGTGGTTTCTGGCACGCTGACGCCGTTGAGCGCCGCGTTGAGCAGGACCGACACCAGGCAAGCGATGACCACGCTGCTGTGCAGGAACGGCTGTGACCACTCGGGCATTTGTTTGAACAGGGTCGGTGCGAGGACCGGCACCAGCGCGGCGGCGATGGTGAAACCGACGATCAGCACGTTGTAGCGATTGCGTTCGTAATCGACCTTGGCCAGGGTCTGAATCCCGGCTGCTGCGACCACGCCGAACATCGCGATACCGGCGCCGCCAAGGGCTGCGGTCGGCATCGAGGCGATGATTGCTCCGGCCTTCGGCACCAACGCAATCGAGCACATCAGCAAGCCGCTGACCGCGACCACCCAGCGGCTGCGCACGCCAGTCAGGATCACCAGACCGACGTTTTCCATGAAGGCAATGAACGGGAACGCGGCGAACATCCCGGCGATGGTGCTGGCCAGTCCGTTGGCGCGCAGGCCGTTGATCACCTGTTTGTCTTCCACCGGTTTGTCGACGATGTCGCCGATGGCCACGAACAGGCCCATCGACTCGACCATCTGTACGATCATCACCACCACCATCGTCGCGATGGGCACCAGACTGAACGTCGGCAAACCGAAGTAGAACGGGTAGGGCACGGTCAGCCACGGTGCATCTTCGACGCTGTGAAAGTTACCCATGCCCAGGCCATACGCCAGACCGGCGCCGACCAGCATCCCCACCAGCACCGCCATGTTGCGCAGCAGCGGGCTGCCATAGCGGTTGACCAGCAGAATCGTCAGCAACACCACCACCGCCACCGCGAGAAACGCCGGGGCTCCGAAGTTGCTCGCGTTGCGCCCGCCACCGACCCATTCATAGGCAATCGGGAACAGTTGCAAGCCGATCACGGTGACGATGCAACCGGTCACCACCGGCGGGAAAAATCGCCGCAATCGACCGACGAACGGCGCCATCAACATGGTGAAGATCCCTGCGCCGATGACTGCTCCGCAAACCCCGGCGAAACCCACGTCGGGGTTGCTGCCGATGGCGATCACCGGGCCGACGCTGCTGAACGCCACGCCTTGCAGAATCGGCAGACGCACGCCGAATTTCCAGAATCCGACGGTTTGCAGGAGTGTGGCGATGCCCGAGCAGAACAACGTGGTGCTGATCAGCACGACGGTATCGGCGTGGGACATTTTCAAGGCACTGGCGACTATCAACGGCACGGCGATGGCGCCGATGTACGAGACGGCCATGTGTTGCAGGCCGAGGGTGAGCATCTGTCGCACCGGCAGAACGCGGTCGACGGGATGGACGGTGGTGGAAGGAGTGGCTGACGACATGGGGAAACACCTCTGGCTGTTTTTATGCGGTAGAGAGGGGTATTCGTTCTGATGCCGCTTACTTGAGAACACCACGGGACCCTGTGGGAGCTGGCTTGCCAGCGATGGCGGTTGAATAGTCACCATCTTCATCAACTGACAGTCCGCTATCGCTGGCAAGCCAGCTCCCACAGGTTTTGTGTTGTTCCATTCGTTGTGGCATCAGTCATTCGTGCTGCGAAGCCGCCATCCACCGGCTCCGATGCCTTGTTTCAGCCTGCGAGGCAGGCGGCAAAGCCCTGGTTCAGCGCCGCACGATCCAGGTCGCGGCCGATGAACACGATTTTGCTGGAGCGTGCTTCCGTGCCCCACGCAGTCGAAGCCCGGAATTCCACCAGGCTGTGCACGCCTTGCAGCACGTAGCGTTGGTCTTCGTTGGCCACCGCCAGCACGCCCTTCATGCGGTACAGGTTGTCGGCCTGCGCCACGCGCAACTCGCTGATCCAGCGATGGAACGCCATCAGATCCACCGCGCCGTCCACGGCAATGCCCACCGACGACACACTCGGGTCGTGTGCGTGGTCGGGTTCGTCATGCTCATGATGATGTTCGTCGGCGTGATGGTCGTGTTCGGCGCCGATTTCCATCAGCTTCTGCGTGGCTTCGAAGGCGCCGATGCCGAGGATCTTGGTCAGGTCGATTTGCGCGTGGGTCGAGGTGACCAGATCCGCCGTGGCGTTCAATCCACGGATCTTGCCGCGCAGGTTTTCCACTTCTTCAGGGCTGACCAGATCGATCTTGTTGATGACGATGCGGTCGGCGCAGACGATCTGATCCACAGCCTGGTTATCGACGCCATCGAGTTGCAGATCTTCCAGATGCTGGGCGATGTGCTTGGCGTCGACCATGGTCACGATGGCGTCCAGTTCGACTTCGTCGGCAATCGGGTCGTTGATGAAAAAGCTCTGCGCGACCGGATACGGATCAGCAAGGCCGCTGGTCTCGATCAGGATGTGATCCAGCCGCACCGGGCGCGCCACCAGCTCACGGACGATGCGCACCAGATCCTCGCGAACCTCGGCGGTGCAGCACACGCAGCCGTTGACCATCTCGTAGATTTCTTCGGTTTCGGAGCTGAGGACGAGGTCGCCGTCGATGCCGACCTCGCCGAACTCGTTTTCGATCACGGCGATCTTGCGCCCGTGATTTTCCTTGAGGATGTAGTTGAGCAGGGTGGTTTTACCGGCACCGAGGAACCCGGTGAGGATGGTTACCGGGATTTTGGTGTTCCGGGTTGGGGCGTTGAATGGGGTGTTCATCTGGAGCTCCTTACCTGTTTTGTCGGAGTGCGATCAACTGTGGGAGCTAGCCCGCTAGCGATGACGGTGTGTCATTCAGCGGTGATGGCGATTGAACGGCCGCTATCGCGAGCAGGCTCGCTCCCACAGGGTTCTGGGTGTTCTCTCCATCGGCGCGCGGTGCCGGCATCGAGGCCGAACAGGTCGAGGACGCGGCCGAGACTGTGGTCGACCATTTGCGCGAGGTTTTCCGGACGGGCGTAGAACGCTGGCACTGGTGGGGCGATGATTCCGCCCATTTCGGTGACGGCGGTCATGTTGCGCAGATGGGCGAGGGTCAGCGGCGTCTCGCGGGCCATCAGCACCAGGGTGCGGCGTTCCTTGAGGGTGACGTCGGCGGCGCGGCCGATCAGTCCCGACGAGGTGCCGGTGGCGATCTCCGCCAGCGTCCGCATCGAGCAAGGCGCGACCACCATGCCCAAACAGCGAAACGAACCGCTGGCGATCCCGGCAGCGACATCGTCGGCGCGGTGGTAATGGCTGGCCAGCGCCGTGACGTCGGCCAGTTTGTAGTCGGTTTCGTGGGCCATGGTCAGCAGCGCGGCGCGGCTGATGATCAGGTGGCTTTCGATGTCGAGTTCGGCGAGCAATTGCAGCAGGCGCACGCCGTAGATGAAGCCGGACGCACCGCTGATGCCGACCACCATCCGCTGGCGGTTCACGCTTGCAGACTCTTGATCAGGTGGCGCGCACGCTCCAGCACATCCTGATCGAGCTGTGCCTTGATCCCGTCAAAACCCGAACCGCGAGTGGCATCCAGGCCCATGCGCGAGGTGGTGCCGTTGACCGAGGACGACGGGTCGAGCGGACTGCCGGGCAAGCCGTCGATCATGAACATATCGAGGTGCGGCTGGAAATGCGTGGCCAGTGCCCACAGCACCTGGCTGTCGTCGCTGATGTCGATATCGCTGTCCACCGCGATCACGGTTTTCAGGTACGGGTCCCAGCCGAGCAGGGCGAGCATGATCTGCCGCGCCTCGCCGTCGCGGCTCTGATCCAGCGCAACATAGCAGTGAAAATGCGTTCCGGAATTCGGGTAATGCACGGCGGTGACGGCGGGGAAGCGCGCCTTGAGCTTCTCGCTCATTTCCGCTTCGCGAGGCAGCCGCGCCAGCGTCAGGTGTTCGGCGTAGCGCCCACCCATCACATCGACCAGCCACGCATCCTTGCGCCGCAACAGGGTGTCGACGCGCAGCACGTTGTTGGTCGAGCGATCCGAGGAATAACCGCTGAATTCACCGAACGGGCCTTCCTCTGCATAGGCCGCCGGGTCGATGGCGCCCTCCAGAACAAACTCGGCGTAAGCGGGGACACCGATGCCGTAGCGCGGGGTCTTGACCAGTTCCAGCGGCGCGCCGAACAAGCCACCGGCCACCGCGCGTTCATCACTGCCGAACGGCAAGCGTGCAGCGGCAGCCAGCATGAACAGCGGGTGTGCGCCGACCACCATCGCCACACGCAATTCTTCGCCGCGCTCGCGGGCGGTCTGCAGCATCCGCCACAGATGTCCACGCGAATGCAGGCTGGTGGCGAGGGCCTGACGGGCGTGGCGCATCGAGCGGTGGTAGCTCATGTTGGCGATGCCGGTGACGGGATCTTCGGCAATGATGATTGCGTTGGTGATGTACGGGCCGCGATCACTGTCGAAGTGCTTGAGCATTGGCAGCAGCGCCAGATCGAGGCTTTCGCCTTCGAACACTTGATCGAGTATCGGCCCGGTTTCTACATAACGCGGCGGGATCGGCTGATTGGCGCGGGCCTGAAAGGTTTCGTGCAACTGCGCCGGGGGGACGCCAAAGAGACGGGCGATGCGAGTGCGGGAAGCGAACAGATTGGTCGCCACCGGCACCTTGAGACCGCCGACGTTTTCGCAGATCAACAGTGGATCGCGGCCCTGTGCGGCGAGGGCATCGACCAGGGCGGTGACGTCCTGATCGGCAGAAAGAGCTTGGGTGATGGTCAGCACATCGTCCGGATACTCACGGCGATAGGCGTCGATGAAAACGTGAAAATCCTGCGTGTCGCCGAGCGTCGAACGGGTCATGGTTTCACCTCGTAAAAAGCAGGCACGCAGGGGTGAGGCGGCGTTCGTTCGACAAGCCGTTGGCCTGCCGGTCGAGCGAACGCCGGGTCATCTTCGTGCCTGTAAAGTCGCTGTGTTGCTCTGTGTTGAACACGGCCCCATTGTGGGAGCCAGCCTGCTGGCGATAGCGGTGTGTCATTCAGCGATGAGGGCGACTGATCCACCGCTATCGCCAGCAGGCTGGCTCCCACAGGTTCTGTGTTTGGCTACAAGTACGTGGTGGTCAGGCGTATATCCGCCTCGGCCAGATCCTTCGGCGGTGGGGTCGGTTCGATCCCGCACAACCTGGCGATGTTGTTGCCCAGGTAGTCTTCGAGGTGATCCTCATCAATCCCCAACCCCTGCGGTGCCGGTGAGCACAACACCTCCAGTTCACGCAGCCACATCCCCGGTTCGTTCGGCGGCGAGTCGGTGCCGAACACGATCTTGTTGCGTGGCAGTTCCTTGGCGAACTCGACGATCCGCGACTGGAAGCACCAGCCGGATTCGCAGTACACGTTCGGCGTGTCCATCGCCATCCAGAACGCTTCGAACGAGTAGTTGCCGCCAGTCTGGATACCGAAGTGGCCGATGATGAAATTGACCATCGGGAACTCACGGATGATCGGGTAGAACATCGTCGGAATGGTGTACGGCCCGTCGCCGGTATGGATCAGCACCACAATGTTGTACTTGGCGCAGACTTTCATCGCCGGACGCAACCAGTCCAGCGCCCGATCCGGACGATAGCCGTGCATGTTGGCGTGTAGCTTGAGCATCTTGAAGCCGTATTCCTTGATGTGGAATTCCAGCTCTGCCGCACCGTTTTCCGGCCCCCAGCGCGGGTTGAAGTTGAAGTTGCCGATGAAACGATCCGGATACTTCATGCACAGTTCAGCGATGTACGACATGTAGTCGCGCACACCCTCACGGCCGCGGCGGTTGCCGTCGCGATAGCCGGTGTTGCCCGGTGGCGGCTGGATGAAGCCCATGTCGATGCGGCGCGGTTTGCCGTTGATCATGTACGGGCCGTCCATCAGCTTGAGCATGCGCTCGCCAGTGAACGGTTCGCCGGTGTGGCGCCAGGCCTCGTCGACCAGATTGGTGGGGTGCAGATGGGTGTCGATAATCATCGGTTCAGCTCCTGGCCAATTGGGTGGTGACGGGGCGCTTGAGTTGCGCCTCTGCTTCGGAAACGGAACGGGGCGGCGCGGTAGGTTCGAGGCCGATCATTCGCGCGGTGTTGTTGCCCAGATAGTCTTCGAGGGTGTCCTCGTCGAGGTTCAGGCCCTGCGGCGGCTCGTGGCACAGCACTTCAAGCAGACGCAGCCACATGCCCGGTTCGTTCGGTGGGGTGTCGGTGCCGAAGAGGATTTTGTGGGTCGGCAGGACCTTGGCGAACTCGACGATCCGCGATTGCAGGCACCAGCCGGATTCGCAGTAGACGTTGGGCAGTTCCATCGCCCATTGCATCGGTTCGAACACGTAGACGCCGCCGGTCTGCACGCCGAAGTGCGCCATGATGAAATTGACGTTAGGGAATTCCTTGATCATCGGCACCCATTCCGACGGGATGCTGTAAGGCCCGTCGCCAGTGTGCAGCTTGACCGGGATGCCCAGTTCGGCACATTTCTCGAAGCACGGACGCACCCAGTCGAGTGCCCGGTCAGGCCGGTAGGCGTGCATGTTGGCCTGCATCTGCACCATGCCGAAACCGTGTTCCTTGACGTAGCGCTCGATCGCTTCGACGCCGTTCTCCACGCCGCAGCGCGGGTTGTAGACGAAGCAGCCGATGAACCGGTCCGGGTAGGTCTGGACCATCTTCAGGGTGTAGGCCATGTAGGCGTCGATGGATTCGCGACCGGTCAGGTCGCCGTCGGTCCAGGTGTAAATGGTGTTGCCCTGCGGTGGCTGGATGAAGGCTTTGTCGATTCGGCGAGGCTTGCCGTTGACAATTTACGGTCCATCCAACATCTCCAGCAGACGCTCGCCGGTGAACGGGTCACCGTCATGCATCAAGT
>NZ_JBIUXX010000060.1:0-35165 GCF_044744235.1 Pseudomonas sp. NPDC087346 | reverse complement strand
GAGAAAGGCGTGATCGTGGCGTTCGAAGCGGCTGTGGCCGGTGGCATTCCAGTGATCAAGGCGATCCGTGAAGGCCTGTCCGCCAACCGCATCAACTGGGTGGCCGGGATCATCAACGGCACCGGCAACTTCATCCTCACCGAGATGCGCGAGAAGGGCCGTACGTTTGAAGACGTACTGGTCGAAGCTCAGGCACTGGGTTACGCCGAAGCTGACCCAACGTTCGACGTTGAAGGCATCGATGCGGCGCACAAGCTGACGATTCTGGCTTCGATTGCTTTCGGCATTCCGCTGCAGTTCGACAAGGCCTACACCGAAGGCATCACCAAGCTGACCACCGCTGACGTGAACTACGCCGAAGCGCTGGGTTATCGCATCAAGCACCTGGGCGTAGCCCGCAGCACTGCCGCCGGCATCGAGCTGCGTGTACACCCGACGCTGATCCCGGCTGATCGCCTGATCGCCAACGTCAACGGTGTGATGAACGCGGTAATGGTCAACGGTGACGCTGCCGGTTCGACCCTGTTCTACGGCGCTGGCGCCGGCATGGAGCCGACCGCTTCGTCGGTGATCGCCGACCTGGTGGACGTGGTTCGCGCGATGACTTCGGACCCGGAAAACCGCGTGCCGCATCTGGCGTTCCAGCCGGATTCGCTGTCGGCTCATCCGATCCTGCCGATCGAAGCCTGCGAAAGCGCTTACTACCTGCGCATTCAGGCCAAGGACCATCCGGGCGTGCTGGCACAAGTGGCGAGCATCCTCTCGGAGCGCGGCATCAACATCGAGTCGATCATGCAGAAGGAAGTCGAGGAGCATGATGGCCTGGTGCCAATGATCCTGCTGACCCATCGCGTACTGGAACAGCACATCAACGATGCGATTGCTGCCCTGGAAGCGTTGGCCGGTGTGGTAGGTCCGGTTGTGCGTATCCGCGTCGAGCACCTGAACTAAGTCGTCATCGTGTACCGGGCCTACACGTGGGCCCGGCATAACGAACACTCTGCATTGGAGTCAGTCATGCGTTACATCAGTACCCGCGGCCAGGCACCGGCCCTGAATTTCGAAGACGTCCTGCTGGCTGGTCTTGCCACCGACGGCGGTCTGTACGTCCCGGAAGTCCTGCCACGTTTCACTCAGGAAGAGATCGCTTCCTGGGCCGGCCTGCCGTATCACGAACTGGCTTTCCGGGTCATGCGCCCGTTTGTTACCGGCAGCATTCCGGACGCCGATTTCAAAAAGATTCTCGAAGAAACCTACGGCGTGTTCTCGCACAGCGCCGTTGCACCGCTGCGTCAGTTGAACGGCAACGAGTGGGTACTGGAGCTGTTCCACGGCCCGACCCTTGCGTTCAAGGACTTCGCCCTGCAACTGCTCGGTCGTCTGCTCGATTACGTGCTGGAAAAACGCGGCGAGCGCGTAGTGATCGTCGGCGCTACCTCCGGTGATACCGGTTCGGCCGCCATCGAAGGCTGCAAGCACTGCGAAAACGTCGACATCTTCATCCTGCACCCGCACAACCGTGTATCGGAAGTGCAGCGTCGCCAGATGACGACCATCTTCGGCGAGAACATCCACAACATCGCCATCGAAGGCAACTTCGATGACTGCCAGGAAATGGTCAAGAACAGCTTCGCCGACCAGAGCTTCCTCAAAGGCACACGTCTGGTGGCAGTCAACTCGATCAACTGGGCGCGGATCATGGCCCAGATCGTTTACTACTTCCACGCAGCCCTGCAGTTGGGCGGCCCGGCACGTTCGGTATCGTTCTCGGTGCCGACCGGCAACTTTGGCGACATTTTCGCCGGATACCTGGCGCGCAACATGGGCCTGCCGATCAACCAGTTGATCGTCGCCACCAACCGCAACGACATCCTGCACCGCTTCATGAGCGGCAATCAGTACGTCAAGGAAACCCTGCACGCCACGCTGTCGCCGTCGATGGACATCATGGTGTCATCGAACTTCGAACGTCTGCTGTTCGACCTGCACGGTCGCAACGGTGCGGCGATTGCCGGTCTGATGGACGCGTTCAAGCAGGGCGGTGGTTTCAGCGTCGAGCAAGAACGCTGGACCGAAGCTCGCAAGCTGTTCGACTCGCTGGCCGTGGACGATGCGCAAACCTGCGAGACCATCGCCGAAGTCTATGAGCAGACCGGTGAAGTACTCGACCCGCACACCGCAATCGGTGTCAGAGCCGCGCGCGAGTGCCGTCGCAGCCTCGACATCCCGATGGTGATTCTGGGCACAGCCCACCCGGTCAAATTCCCTGATGCAGTGGAAAAAGCCGGTGTAGGAAAAGCGCTCGCACTGCCTGCACATCTTTCTGATTTGTTTGAGCGAAACGAGCGCTGCACGGTTCTGCCGAACGACCTGAAAGCCGTGCAAGCCTTTGTCAGCCAGCATGGCAACCGCGGCAAGCCGCTTTAAGCCCGAAAAGCTGTCACATTTTGAAGCCCGTCTCCTGACGGGCTTTTTTGTTTCTGCTGCCACACTGCTCGGGTTTTCGCCCATGGAAGACGGGTGAGTCGATCACGAAGGAAGTGGCAATGCTGTTTGAAAGAGGATGGAAGCACACCCTGAACCGGGTTCTTTTATTGTGTTTGTTGAGCGCTGCACGCCTCGCTGAAGCGGCGCAACTGGCGCTGCATGACGAGGAAAAACTGAACATCGGTCGCATTGAGCTGAATGAGGGCGAGCGTCAGTGGATTCGCGATAACCCCGAGGTCATCGTCGCCTCGGTGCAATATCCGTTGTATCTGTTCCAGGATGAACACGGTCATTGGAGCGGCCTCAACAGCGACGTGCTCAAGCGCATCGGCGCCATGACCGGGTTGCAGTTCGTTTACCGCGAGTCGTTCTCCACCGATCAATTGCTTGAGCGCCTCGAAAGTGGGGCGGCAGATATGGCGACGACCTTGGCGATGAACGATGAGCGCAGGGCAACTCTGGACTTCAGTCATGCTTTCGGTGGAGCTGGCTGGGTGTTTGTCGGCCGTGCGGGCGAACCCTCTGTGGAATCGCTGGAGCAGTTGGTCAAACGGGTGCTGGTATTGCCCGTCAGGCATGCGCTGGAGGGAAGTATTCGCCGCGATTACCCCTCCATCCACATACATTCGGTAAAAACCTACGCCGAGGCCAGGGCGCTGGTCGAAAGCGGCGAAGCCTATGCCACCATCGAAAACGAAATCGGTGCGCAACTTTACCCTTCCGGGTTGCTCAAGGTCGGCGATCTGCTGGAGGGCAAATGGGAGGCCGATCATCTGGTGGTGCGCAAGGGCCAACCGGAGTTGTTGAGCATCCTCAATAAGGCGCTGGAGGCGTTTCCCGCCTCCGAATTACGCACTCTGCGCCTGAAATGGCTGAGTGGAATCGGGCCTAAGCCGATATCCACAAGGCAGCGTTTTGCCGAACTGGGTTGCTGGGTACTTTTGGCAGGCAGCATTTTTGGCGTGCTGTCTTTGCTGTGGAATCGACGATTGGCGGCGGTGATCAAGCAACGCCGGGAAGTTGAAAAGGATCTGGGTGATCAGTTGGTTTTCCAGCATGCGCTGATCGATGCCATGCCCGACCCGGTGTTCGTCCGCGATCTGGAGGGGCGTCTGATCCTCTGCAACAAGAGTTACGAAGACGCCTTGTCGGTTCGCTTCGATCAGGTTCAAGGACGCCGCCTGATTGATGTTGATGTGCTGCCCAAATCCACGGCGAAGGTATTGCACGATGAATTCCTCGCCCAACTCCGGACGCGTAGAACGCGTTTCAGCAAGCGCCGTTTGCAATTCAACGACGGCACCCGCGAAATCTACCAATGGACGGTGCCTTTTTACAGCGCGGATGGTGAGTTACGCGGCCTGCTCGGCGGCTGGACGGATATCACTCTGCGCGAAGATGGCCTGGAGGGGTTTTGTCCTGGTTGAAGTTAGGAAAATTCCTATAAGTTGCGATGCCTTTTCCGATGGGAGCCTCAAGGAGGCTGCCCTAGAGTGGACGGCATCCACGGGAGAGTCCGTGACTGCCGTTTCAGAGGTCGCCCATGCGTACGCTCAAAGTCCTGATTCTTGAACCCAATCCTTACCGGCTCATGGCCTTGCATCAGATGCTCAACGCGGTCGGTATTTATGACGTACTGACCGCCCCGTCGCTGGCATCGGCGCAGTGCTCGCTGGAGCGTCGTGCCCAGGTCGACATCGCCATCTGCGACCCACAACTGAGCGGCGGGGAGGGCATGGCACTGATCCGGCACTTGCTTGCCGAACAAGAGGCCCGGGCCTTGATCCTGCTGGGTCGCATGGCCCCGGGTGTACTGACTGACCTGGAAGCCATGCTGAGCGAGCATGAACTGCAACTGTTGGGGCGCCTGCAAACCCCCGTTTCGGCGGTGTTGATGAGAGGCTTGCTGGACGACTACCTGCAATCTGCGCAACGACCGCTCAGCGTTTGAAGGCGCCGGTTATTTTTCTGTCATCTTCGCCGTGCATGCTCTGACAGACCGGTGATGCCTCAGGGATGAGGCCGATATACAGAACTTTCTTCTCGGGCCAGTGGTCATTTATTGTGAACACGCCCCAGGCACCATGCCCCAGACACAATGTTTTCGGACTATTGAGTGGAGATCGAGATGGAAAGTATCAGTCTATTGCTCGGTGAGGCTCTGAGCCCGTATCAGGTGACGTTGACTCCGTGCGGTTCCCATGGCGAGTGCCTGGTGACCTTGAAGAGCGGCAACGGCGCTATCGTGGTGGAGCGCGAATTCAATCAGGCGCAACTGACCGACAAGCGTCTGCTGACAGATGTCGTCGACGGCTTGCACCGTGACGTGATGATCGCCGAAGGGCGGCTGGAACCCTGCGTTATCGCGGCGTTGCGCAATGCGGCTCTGGACAAGCGTCCGGCGCTGTGAAAATGAACTTTATTTTATCGGAACCTTCCGGGGTCCCGGTCAGTCAGACCTTGTAACAGCAGGATCAAGCATTGTGCTCCGGTGCTTGTCGCTTGCTGCTACGGGTCCTTATGTAGGCCACGTTTAACCCCGAGTCGTCTCCCCACTTCTCGGGGTTTCTTTTGTCCGCGATTTATTGCGCAGCCTGTTTCTCGAAGAAAATTCGCGCCTGTTCCAGATAGTCCTCACGCCGCTCGGGATCGAGCCAGTTGGCGTAGAGCTGGTCCAGATGAGCGTGGGGCAGGGCGCGCAACAGTTGATTGATCTCGCGGATTGCTTGGCGTCCCTGAGTTGTGTCGGAGCAACCGACATAACCAGACAGGTATTTGCCCGTGCCCTGAACGGGATAGAACACCAACTCGTCCTCGGGGATTTGCGCCAGATGCGCCTGATAGCGAATCTCCGGCCAATACCCCAACACCACCTGCAAGCGGCCCAGACGCTGCATCAACAACAGACTGTTCAAAGCGTCATTGCCGTAGTGCGGCGTCAGTGCGCCGCTGGGTGCCTGACGGAGCAAGTTATCGAGCACTTCGCCGTAACTGCGCTCGGCCACCACCCCGATTTTTTTCTCGCCATTGGCCAGAAAGGCTGCCAGATCGACTTCGCCATCGACCACAAAAGGGTCGAGTACGGCGCGATCTTTCTTACGCACGACCAGGCCATTGCTGACAGCGCGGAACGCCGGAATCGAGAACGCAATCCACTGCGTGCGCTCCTTGCTCCAGACCAGCGACGGGTCGCAGACAAAACTCGATTCGTGAAGCATTTGCATGCCACGGGCGCGATTGACCCGCATCAGGCTGTGTTCGTATTGCGGCATGCCGGCGATCAGCGCCGGCATCAGTTGATCGATGACGCCCTGACCCTTTTTCTCTCCTTCGAAAATGGTCAGCGGCGGCAGGTCGCGCAGTAGCCAGATCAGCGTTGGTTTTGCCTGCGCCCATGTCGGCAGAACCAGCAGAAAAAGCAGGCCGAACAGGCGCCACGTCCACCAGTGGTGGGCGTGGTTGGCGGTCGAATATTTCCGAGGTTTCAGCTTAGATAGCCCCATCTTCACGCAGTTTGGCGATCTGTCGCTCGTCGTAACCAAGATCGTGAAGTACCTGCGCGTTGTGTTCACCGAGCTGCGGTCCGACCCATTCGGAAGTGCCCGGTGTCTCAGAGAGTTTCGGCACGATACCCGGCATCTTGAAGGGTGTGCCATCCGGCAGTTTGGCGTGCAGGAACATCTCCCGGGCCAGGTACTGCGGATCGGTGAACATGTCTTCGGCACTGAAGATCCGGCTGGCCGGGACTTCAGCCTGATTGAGCAGATCGAGCACAGTCTGCAACGGCAGCGAGTTGACCCAGCGATCGATTACGCCATACAACTCATCACGGCGGTTATCGCGCCCGTCGTTGCTGGCCAGCGTCGGATCGTTGGCCAGATCTTCGCGGCCAATGATCAGCATGAAACGTTTGAAGATCGCATCGCCGTTGGCGCCGATCTGCACATGTTTGCCATCGGCGCTGGTGTGGATCGACGACGGGGTGATGCCGGGCATGATGTTGCCGGTGCGTTCGCGAATGAAACCGAACACATCGAACTCCGGAACCATGCTTTCCATCATCGCGAAAATCGCTTCATACAGCGCCACATCGACCACTTGACCGAGCCCGCCGTTGACCTCGCGATGACGCAGCGCCATCAGCGCACCAATCACGCCCCACAGCGCGGCAATCGAGTCGCCGATGGAGATGCCGGTGCGTACTGGCGGACGGTCTTCAAAACCGGTGATGTAGCGCAGGCCACCCATGGACTCACCGACTGCGCCGAACCCCGGCTGATCTTTCATCGGCCCGGTCTGGCCAAAGCCTGATAGACGCACCATCACCAGTTTCGGA
Source organism: Pseudomonas sp. NPDC087346 (assembly GCF_044744235.1). Taxonomy (NCBI): domain Bacteria; kingdom Pseudomonadati; phylum Pseudomonadota; class Gammaproteobacteria; order Pseudomonadales; family Pseudomonadaceae; genus Pseudomonas; species Pseudomonas sp. NPDC087346. The sequence continues at coordinate 28,342 of NZ_JBIUXX010000060.1, read as the reverse complement.
TTGAGCGCGTGCAGGGTTTCCCAGCTCAGGCCGAGTTTTTCCAGCACGCCGGGGCGGAAGTTCTCGATAAGGATATCGGCTTCACTGAGCAGTTTCTTCAGGATCGCCAGGCCATCTGGATGCTTGAGATTGAGCGTCAGCGACTTCTTGTTGCGCGCCTGAACGAACCACCACAACGAGGTGCCTTCGTACAACTTGCGCCACTTGCGCAACGGATCGCCGCCGTCCGGCGATTCGATCTTGATGATTTCTGCGCCGAACTCGCCGCAAATGCGCGAGGCAAACGGCCCGGCAATCAATGTACCCAATTCAATGACTTTCAGACCGCTGAGCGGCTTATTGGCAAACGGCATGCTGAATCCTGTAGGACAAGGTTGAGCGGATACAGGGTTTTAACATAGCCGGCTGTCAGCCGCTCATGGTTGATCGCCATCAATTGGTTGATTGCCTACAGCATCGGTTAGACTTGCCGACTTTCCTCGTATCAAGAAGCCCGTTCATGGCCCAGCCGTCCACCACCTATAAATTCGAACTGAACCTCACCGACCTCGACCGCAACGTCTATGAGAGCGTGAAGCAGACCATCGCCCGTCACCCTTCGGAAACCGAAGAGCGCATGACCGTGCGGCTGCTGGCCTACGCCCTCTGGTACAACGAGCAGTTGTCGTTTGGCCGTGGTCTGTCGGACGTGGACGAACCTGCCTTGTGGGAAAAGAGCCTGGACGACCGCGTCCTGCACTGGATCGAGGTCGGCCAGCCGGACTCTGATCGCCTGACCTGGTGCTCGCGTCGTACCGAACGCACCAGTCTGCTCGCCTACGGCAGCCTGCGCGTCTGGGAAACCAAGGTGATCCCGGCGATCAAGAACCTGAAAAACGTCAACATCGCTGCGGTCCCGCAGGAAGTGCTGGAAGTTCTGGCCAAGGACATGCCCCGCGTCATCAAGTGGGACGTAATGATCAGCGAAGGGACGATTTTCGTCACCGACGACCGTGGTCAACACGAAGTCCAGTTGCAATGGTTGCAGGGCGAACGCGGCTGATTCCGCACCGCTGATAAATCCCACGTATTCAAGAGAAGCTTCCGTCACCCCATGCGTATCGAACCTCGCCAACTGCCTGCCACTCTGCCATTTCTCGGTGATCTTCCGCCCCTGCTGACGCGTCTGTATGCGGCGCGGGGTGTGCAGTCCGAGGCGGAACTGGACAAAAGCCTGGCGCGGTTGATTCCGTACCAGCAGCTCAAGGGTATCGACGCGGCGGTGGATCTGCTGGTGACGGCGCTGGAGCAACGCCAGCGGATTCTGATCGTCGGTGACTTCGATGCCGATGGCGCCACCGCCAGTACCGTCGGCGTGCTCGGTTTGCGTTTGCTCGGTGCGGCGCATGTCGATTATCTCGTGCCAAACCGCTTCGAATACGGCTATGGCCTGACCCCGGAAATCGTCGAAGTCGCCCTGACTCGCGAGCCGCAATTGCTGATCACGGTCGACAACGGTATCTCCAGTGTTGAAGGCGTGGCGGCGGCGAAGAACGCCGGGCTCAAGGTACTGATCACCGACCACCACTTGCCCGGCGATGAACTGCCGCAGGCCGATGCGCTGGTCAATCCCAACCAGCCAGGCTGCGAGTTTCCGAGCAAGGCGCTGGCCGGGGTCGGGGTGATTTTTTATGTGTTGATGGCATTGCGTGCGCGCCTGCGCAGCCTCGGCTGGTACGAGAGCAAGCCACAACCGAACATTGGTGAACTGCTCGATCTGGTGGCGCTGGGCAGCGTCGCTGACGTGGTGCCGCTGGATGCCAACAACCGGATTCTGGTGCATCAGGGCCTTGAGCGGATTCGCGCCGGTCGCGCACGACCGGGGATCAAAGCGATTCTCGAAGTGGCCAAGCGTGACGCGACGCGAATCACTTCGACCGATCTGGGTTTTATCGTTGGCCCACGCTTGAACGCGGCGGGGCGCCTGGACGACATGAGTATTGGCATCGAATGCCTGCTCACCGCAGACGCCAACATGGCCCGGGAAATGGCTGTGCAACTGGATGGCATGAATCAGGATCGCAAATCCATCGAGCAAGGCATGCAGCGCGAGGCGCTGGCGCAGCTCAAGGACTTGCCGGTGGAATCGATGCCGTTCGGTCTGTGCCTGTTCGATCCGGAGTGGCACCAGGGCGTCATCGGCATTCTTGCCTCGCGGATGAAAGAGCGATATTTCCGCCCGACGATTGCTTTCGCCGACGCCGGTGATGGCCTGCTCAAGGGCTCGGGGCGTTCAGTGCAGGGTTTCCACATTCGTGACGCGTTGAGTGTGGTGGCGGCGCAGCATCCGAATCTGATCGCCAAGTACGGCGGTCACGCGATGGCGGCCGGTCTGACCTTGCCGCAGGAGAATTTTCCGTTGTTCGCCGAGGCATTCGACGCCGAAGTGCGTAGGCAACTTCGCGAAGAAGACCTGACCGGGCGCCTGCTGTCGGACGGCACCTTGGCGGTCGAAGAATTTCACCTGGAACTGGCCCGCGCCCTGCGCCATGCCGGGCCCTGGGGGCAGCACTTCCCGGAGCCGCTGTTTCATGGCGTGTTTCAACTGGTCGAGCAGCGGGTGGTTGGCGAGCGGCATCTTAAAGTGGTGCTGAAAAGCGAATGTGGTTCGGTGAAACTCGACGGTATCGCCTTCGGCATCGACCGCGACATCTGGCCGAATCCGACGATCAAATGGGTCGAACTGGCTTACAAGCTCGACCTCAACGAGTTTCGTGGCAACGAAACCGTGCAACTGATGATCGCCCACATCGAACCGCGCTGAAGGTCAAAAGATCGCAGCGTGCCGCAGCTCCTACATTGAAATGGGATTCCCTGTAGGAGCCGCGGCACGCTGCGATCTTTTCAGGAACCCTCCGAGATCCCCGGTTGTCGACTAGGCTCTAAGCACTGCTTGATTGGCCTTGTGACGTCCTGTCGATTTTTTACCCGCGGGGGCGGGTGCTGCACCTTTTCCTGTCACTCGTCGACTTTTCAAACAGAACCCTGGAGCCTGCCCACTGAAATGAGAGGTGCCCCATGAGTCTGCTGCTTGAACCCTTTACTCTCCGCCAACTGACCTTGCCCAACCGCATCGCCGTATCGCCGATGTGCCAGTATTCGAGCGTCGATGGTCTGGCCAATGACTGGCACCTCGTCCATCTGGGCAGTCGTGCCGTGGGTGGCGCCGGTCTGATATTCACCGAAGCCACGGCGGTCACTGCCGACGGGCGGATCACCGCTGAAGACCTTGGTTTGTGGAACGACGAACAGATCGAGCCACTGCAACGCATCACTCGCTTCATCACCGCGCAAGGCGCAGTCGCCGGTATTCAACTGGCGCATGCCGGGCGCAAGGCCAGCACTCATCGGCCGTGGCTGGGCAAGCACGGCAGCGTCAAACTCGATGATGGCGGCTGGACGCCGGTCGGGCCGTCGCCGATTGCCTTTGACCCGCAACACACTCAACCGACGCAGCTCGATGAAGGGCAGATCGCCGAGGTCATTCAGGCTTTTGTCGATGCAGCAAAACGTGCGCTGACGGCGGGTTTCAGCGTGGTTGAAGTGCACGCCGCTCATGGGTATCTGTTGCATCAGTTTCTCTCGCCGTTGAGCAATCAACGTCGTGATCAGTACGGCGGCTCGTTCGAAAACCGCACCCGGCTGGTGCTGCAAGTCACCGAAGCGGTCAGGGCAGTCTGGCCGGAAGAGTTGCCGGTGTTTGTTCGGGTTTCGGCCACTGATTGGGTCGAAGACGGCTGGAATCCTGATGAAACCGTGGAGCTGGCGCGACGCCTGAAGGCGCTGGGCGTGGACTTGATCGACGTATCTTCGGGGGGCACGGCAGCGAATGCCGAGATTCCGGTCGGGCCTGGTTATCAGACACGCTTCGCTGAACGAGTACGCAAGGAGTCAGGCATCGCCACCGGCACCGTGGGAATGATTACCGAGCCGGCGCAGGCAGAACACATTCTGCGCACCTGTCAGGCCGATATCATCTTCCTCGCCCGCGAGCTGCTGCGTGATCCGTACTGGCCGCTGCACGCCGATGATGATCTGGGTGGCCGCCAGGCGATATGGCCAGCGCAGTATCAGCGTGCAACCCATCGCGATCAGCCGATTCATGAGTCTGATCTGCGCGATTGATAGCCTGCTGAAACACAAAAGCCCCGGCCAGTGATGGTCGGGGCTTTGTTTTACCTGCGGGTTTCTCTGTTGCCTGTGCTGCCGCCTTCGCTGGCAAGCCAGCTCCCACAGGTTTTCGTGGTGAACTCCTGTGGGAGCTGGCTTGCCAGCGATGAGACCATGTCAGGCACCAGGAACCATCAAGGGTATTTACGCTTGTCCGGCGCTGGCGGGAAGTACTGGTACAACCAGGTTTCACTCAGCGTGCGGTCGTTGGTGCGGATGAACAATCGCAGTTCGACCGGCTCGACGCTGTCGCTGGTCGGGTACCAGTCGAACAGAATCCGGTAGCCCTTGATGTCATCCAGCACCAGAACGCTGAAGTCCTGAACCTTGCCGTTGGAGCAAGTCACCACCGGCTCGATCCCGGTGCCCTGCGGCAGGCGATCCAGACCACCACCAGTGAAATCCACGGCAAAGCGCCGCGCCCAGACTGGCGGGTAATGCTCGCCCGGTGCCCAGCCTTCGGTAAAACCACCCATGCCGGATCGTGTCGCCTGCACGCGCGCCAGCGGCGTGCTGACCGGCGGCAGGGCGCTCCAGTAGAGCTTGTAGCCGTAGTTCAGCGAGTCGCCGGCCGCTACCGGTTTTTTCGGTGTCCAGAACGCGACGATGTTGTCGAGGGTCTCGCCGGTTGTAGGAATTTCCAGCAGATCGATAGAGCCTTCGCCCCAAGCGGTTGTAGGTTCTACCCACAGGCTCGGGCGCTTGCTGTACCAGTCGACGGTGTCCTGATAATTGGCGAACTCGTGATCGGTCTGCACCAGGCCGAAACCCTTCGGATCGGTATCGGCGAACGCGTTGAACTGCAACGTTGCCGGGTTGTTCAGCGGACGGCAGATCCACTCGCCGTTGCCGCGCCACATCGCCAGACGATCCGAGTCGTGAATTTGCGGGTGGATGGTGTCGCACATGCGGCGCTCGTGGTTACCGCAGCTGAACATGCTGGTCATCGGCGAGATGCCCAGTTGTTCGATAGCGGTGCGCGCATTGATGTGGGCGTCGATCTCCATCACCACGCGCTCGGCCTGGCAGTCGATGTCGAAGCGATAGGCGCCGGTTGCGCTCGGCGAATCGAGCAGGGCGTAGACCACAAAGCGGGTCGCGTTCTGGTCGGGTGTTTCGAACCAGAACTTGGTGAAATCCGGGAATTCTTCGCGCTTCTTGGCGTAGGTGTCGATGGCCAGACCGCGTGCCGACAAGCCATATTGGCCAGAGGCGTCTACCGCGCGGAAGTAGCTGGCGCCGAGGAACGACACCACGTCATGGCGATCCAGCTCCGGTGCCTTGAACAGCTTGAAGCCGGCAAAGCCCAGGTCGCCCTTGAGCTGCTGGGTGTCTACCGAAGTGTTCTCGTAGTTGAACAGCGCCGGGCGGAAATGCACTTCGCGGGCGGTACGAGTCTTGGGATCGACGCTGTACATGCGCACCGGTTGGCGGAAACCCATGCCGACGTGGAAGAACTGCACGTCGAGCTGACCCTTGTTCTCTCTCCACAACGAATGTTCGCCGTCGTAGCGGATCGCGTTGAAGTTCTGCGGGGTCATGGTTGCCAGCGTCGGCGGCAGCACCTGTTTAGTGTCCTGATAACCCTTGCCGGCCAGTTGCTTGGCCTGACGCTTCAACTCTTCGAAATCGAATGCCTGCGCCTCGCCATCGGCCGCGCCGCCTGACGCAGCCCAGGCGCGGGTCGCCAACAGGCCGGTGGCCGAAAGACCGGTATAAGCCGCAATGGCCATGGACGCTTTGAGCAAATTCCTGCGGTGCATAAATACAACCTGTCGTGTGCAATCCCGCGCCTTTCCTGGCACGTGCTGGATCAGAAATAACGGTTCGGACATGCCTTCGGCCAAACGCAACGGACTATAAACAGATGCCCGCTAGCTTAAACCGTTCGCTCGCGTTGCAAAATTCGTTCGTTCACGCCGACAGAGTGTCAATGAAACAAGACATGTCGGTTAAATTTCCGACGGGTCTTTCTGATTTTAAGGGCATATCTGCTTTTCTCGACTAATTACTCTAAAAACTGCTTTTCAGCGCCGATTAAATTCCTATTCTAGGGACATGACCGGTACGACCTTCCAGGCCGGTGGGGCACAAGGCGCTGCTGAAAGGAGCAGGGCGATGTGGTGTTTAAGCAGTTTCTGATGTATCGAGAAAAGGACATCTCCATGGCAAAAATCCAAGGTATCACCGACATGCTGGGCATCTTTCCTTGCCTGGGCAGCGGCCGCAAAAGACGCCGACTCAGCTCCGACGAGCTGAAACTGGTGGAGCGCTATCGAGAGCTTTCAGAAGGGGACCGGATTGCGATGCGCTATCTGGTGGATGCGATGCGGAGTGTTTCGCGGTTTTAACCTCGGGATAGCCACAGTGAAAGCCACTTGGCTTTCACTGTGGCCAGATCAATCAACATATTTTCGTCGGCATCGTCGATGCCGATGCAAATGGCTTTCAGGCGCTCGGCACAGTCAATTCTTTTCAGATAAGACATCGCAAAGGTCTCGTTACAGGGGATGATTTCCTCGATGTGACGCATTTTGATTTGCTTCGAAAGTCGGCGACCGGAAAATCGCTTAAAGATTTGCATTCGAAAGCAGACAAGGTTGCCGCGATTGGAGACAGTTTCAGCGTCAATGATGAAATCACCACCGATGGGCGCTGGAATGTTTTGGTTGTAGATGATTTGTTTGATAGCGGGGCGTCGATGGACGCGGCCTGTGCTGTTTTGCGTGAATATCCGAAGATAGGGAGAATCTACGTGGCAGCACTAACTTGGAAGTGAAATCAATGACGACTGTATTTATTGCTGGCTCTATCAACATCAAGAACCTTGATCCGAAGGTTAAAGAGCGTATCAATAATATCGCTGCGTCCAATTTTGAAGTGGGGGGCGGAGACGTCAGTCAGCTCGAAGAGTTGATTGCATTCATGTCCGATCACGCCAAGCAAAAAGCCAATGAAAAAATAAAACTGTTCGAACGTATTTCCTTGCTGAAGCACGATCAGGCAGAGCTTTCTTTTTGACGATGTTTTTCGGCTTTCCTAAACCCCGGCACCTTGTCGGTGCCGGGATCGAACGGTTTTAGCGACTCACCTTCCAGGCATCCCCAGCCGGGGCCTTGCCATGGTCATACGGCTTGCCGATCCACATGTACAACAAGCCCAGCCCGATCACGATCGCCGTGCTCAGCACCATTGCATAGTTCACGTACCACGCCGCATCCGGCGTGCGTGGCCAGGCCATGTTGATGATGGCGCTGACGCCGTAGATCAGCGCGCCGATGTTCACCGGCCAGCCCCAGGCGCCGAGGGTGAATTTGCCGCTCGGTTTCCAGCCTTTGCTGCGGGCGTACAGGGCGGCGAGGACGATCATCTGGAACGCGAGGTAGATGCCGATGGCAGCGAAGCTGACGATGGTCGCCACGGCGTCTTGCAGGAAGAAGCCGAGGGCGATGATCAGGCCGGGCAGGACGCCGGACACGAACAGCGCGGCAACCGGCACTTGGGTTGTAGGAGAAATCTTTTTCAGCAGTCGGCTGCCGACGACCATCTCATCGCGAGCGTAGGAGTACAGCAGACGACTCGCCGCTGCCTGTAGGCTGATGACGCAGGAGATGAAGGAAATCATCACCACACCCATCACCACTTTCGAGCCGACCGGGCCGAAGGCGTTGTTGAGGATGGTGGTGACCGGGTCTTTGTCGGTGCCGTTGATCACCGCTTGCATGTCCGGCACGGCGAGGATCAGCGCCAGACAGGCGAACATTGCCGCGATGCCACCGATGTAGATGGTCATGCGCATTGCAATCGGGATTTGCTTGCTTGGGTTCGGGGTTTCTTCGGCGACGTCACCGCAAGCCTCGAAGCCGTAGTAGAGGAACATCCCCGCCAGTGAAGCGGTGAGGAACGCCGGCAGATACGAGCCATCGACGCTGATGTCGAAGGTGTTGAACAGCACGCTGAGCGGCTGATGACGTTCGAAAACCAGCAGATAAACACCTACGATTACCGCGCCGACCAGTTCGCAGAGAAAGCCGAACATGGCAATGCGCGCCAACACTTTGGTGCCGCTGAGGTTGACCAGCGTGGCGAACAAGGTCAGCACCAGCGCGATGACGATGTTGGTGTTGTTGCTCGGCTCAAAGCCCATCATGGCGGCCAGGTACGGGCCGGCACCGACGGCAACTGCGGCGATGGTGACGCACAGGGCGATGGAGTAAATCCAGCCAACCATCCATGCCCATTTCTTGCCGACAAGACGACGCGCCCAAGGGTAAACGCCGCCAGAAATCGGGAACTGTGAAACCACTTCACCGAAGATCAGGCACACCAGCAACTGGCCGCAACCGACCAGCAAGTAGGCCCAGAACATCGGCGGGCCGCCAGCGGCCAGACACAGGCCAAACAGGGTATAAACCCCTACGACCGGTGACAGATAAGTGAAGCCCAAAGCGAAGTTTTCCCACAGGCTCATGCTGCGGTTGAAGTTCGAGGTGTAGCCCAGTTTGCGCAGTTGTTCGGCATCGCTGTCGGCAACGGCGGCGGAGAGATCGGGTGAGGAACTCATGTGTGTTTTGCTCCGTGAAATCGGCAGATTTCGGATGGCCGAGGCCGTGGCGGGGCTTTATAAGCGCCGCCCGGGTCGGTAGTTATTGTTCTGGGTTGAATCCTGGTGGTGCTGATTGCCGGTTTCTGCCTTGAAGCCGGAGTGACACCATCGCGAGCAGGCTCACTCCTACAAGGAAATCGCATTCCACATGTAGGAGTGAGCATGCTCGCGATGCTTTTTAATGTTTAAACATCACATGCCGAACCGTGGTGTAGTCCTCCAGCCCATACATGGACATGTCCTTGCCATAACCGGACAATTTCTGACCGCCATGAGGCATTTCGCTGACCAGCATGAAGTGCGTATTCACCCAGGTGCAGCCGTACTGCAAACGTGCAGCCAGACGATGGGCGCGTCCTACATCAGCGGTCCACACCGATGACGCAAGGCCGTAGTCCGAATCGTTGGCCCACTCGAGTGCCTGCGCTTCATCGGTGAACTTGGTCACCGACACCACCGGCCCAAAGACTTCGCGGCGAACGATCTCGTCGTCCTGCTGCGCGTCGGCCAACACGGTCGGTTCGAAGAAGAAGCCATTACCGTCCACAGCCTTGCCGCCAGTGATCAAACGGATGTGCGGCTGCGCCACGGCGCGTTCGACGAAACCGGCCACGCGGTCACGATGCTGCGCAGTGATCAACGGACCGAGTTCGGTCGTTGGATCATCCTGCAAACCGTATTTGATAGTGCTGACCGCCGCGCCAAGTTTCTCGACGAACTTGTCGTAGATGCCTTGCTGCGCGTAGATCCGGCACGCCGCCGTGCAATCCTGCCCAGCGTTGTAGAAACCGAAAGTGCGGATGCCTTCCACGGCGGCATCAATGTCGGCGTCATCAAAGATGATCACCGGCGCCTTGCCGCCGAGTTCCATGTGCATACGTTTGACGCTGTCAGCAGTGCTGGAAATGATGTTGGCGCCGGTAGCAATGGAACCAGTCAACGAGACCATGCGCACTTTCGGGTGAGTCACCAGCGGACTGCCGACTGTAGGACCACGGCCGAATACCAGATTGAGCACGCCGGCCGGGAAGATTTCCGACGCCAGTTCGGCCAGACGCAACGCGGTCAGCGGGGTTTGTTCCGACGGCTTGAGTACCACGGTATTACCGGCGGCCAGCGCCGGTGCTATTTTCCAGGCGACCATCATCAGCGGGTAGTTCCACGGCGCGATGGAAGCGATCACGCCGACCGGATCGCGACGGATCATCGAGGTGTGGCCCGGCAAGTATTCACCGCCGGCCGAACCGCTCATGCAACGGCTGGCGCCAGCGAAGAAACGGAACACATCGGCAATCGCCGGGATCTCGTCATTGAGCGCGGCACTGTAGGGTTTGCCGCAGTTGTCGGATTCGAGCTTGGCCAACTCTTCGCCGTGGGCTTCGATGGCGTCGGCAAGTTTCAGAAGCAGCAGCGAGCGATCTTTCGGTGCGGTTTGCGACCAGGCATCGAAGGCATTGTCGGCGGCACGCACGGCGGCATCGACCTGGGCTTCGCTGGCTTCGTTGATTTCCACCAGTACTGCGCCGAGCGAAGGATTGAGCACCGGTTGCGCCGGACCTTCGCCGTTGACCAGTTGGCCGTTGATCAAGAGTTTGGTTTGCATGATTTTGTCCTCTTCGAAGCAATTGTTATTTTTCTGAAGAAACCGAAAACCCTGTGGGAGCGGGCTTGCCCGCGAAGGCAATGTGTCAGCCGCCATCAATGCTGGATGTGACGGCCTCTTCGCGGGCAAGCCCGCTCCCACAGGGATAGTGGTGACTGTTAAATATTCATTTCCCGCCACTACCGGCCACACTCTCGCCACCCCGGGTCAGGTAATAGGCGCCGAGAATCGGCAGCATGGTCACCATCATCACCAGCATGGCGACGACGTTGGTCACCGGCACATCCCGTGGGCGGCTGAGTTGATTGAGCAACCACAACGGCAACGTGCGCTCATGCCCGGCGGTAAACGTGGTGACGATGATCTCGTCGAACGACAGCGCAAAAGCGAGAATGCCGCCCGCCAGCAGCGCCGAGCCGAGACTCGGCAGGATGATGTAGCGGAAGGTCTGCCAGCCATCGGCGCCGAGGTCCATCGAGGCCTCGATCAAACTGTGCGAAGTGCGGCGCAGGCGGGCGATGACGTTGTTGTAGACGATCACCACGCAGAAGGTCGCGTGGCCGACGATGATGGTGAACATCCCCGGTTCGATACCCAGCGTCTTGAACGTCGCCAGCAAGGCAATCCCGGTGATGATCCCCGGCAGCGCAATCGGCAGGATCAGCATCAGCGAAATGCCTTGTTTGCCGAAGAAGTCCCGGCGATACAGCGCCGCCGAAGCGAGGGTGCCGAGGACCATGGCGATCAACGTGGCAATGGATGCGATCTGTAACGACAGCTTGATCGCCTCCAAAACGTCCGGCCGCGAAAACGCCACGCTGAACCAGTGCAGGGTGAAGCCCTTGGGCGGAAAACTGAACGCAGCTTCTTCGGTGTTGAAGGCGTAAAGAAAGATGATCAGGATCGGGAAGTGCAGAAACACCAACCCGCCCCAGGCTGCGATGCGCAAACCAATAGACGCTTTTTCAGAGTGCATCGAAGGCCCCCAGTCGTTTGACGATTGACAGGTAAACCGCGATCAACACAATCGGCACCAGCGTGAACGCCGCCGCCATCGGCATGTTGCCGATCGCACCTTGCTGCGCATAAACCATGCTGCCAACGAAGTAGCCCGGTGGGCCCACCAGTTGCGGCACGATGAAATCACCCAGCGTCAGCGAAAACGTGAAGATCGAGCCCGCCGCAATCCCCGGCACCGACAGCGGCAGAATCACCTGCATGAAGGTCTGGCGCGGCTTGGCGCCAAGGTCAGCGGAAGCTTGCAGCAGTGACGGCGGCAGGCGTTCCAGCGAAGCCTGAATCGGCAGAATCATGAACGGCAGCCAGATGTAGACGAAGACCATGAAGCGCCCCAGATGCGAGGTCGACAACGTGCTGCCGCCGACACCGGGAATCCCCAGAATCAACTGCAACACCGGCTCCAGCCCCAGGTGCTGAACGAACCATTGCGCTACACCACCCTTGGCCAGCAGCAGCGTCCAGGCGTAGGCCTTGACGATGTAACTGGCCCACATCGGCATCATCACTGCGATGTAGAAAAACGCCTTGGTCTTGCCCGTGGTGTAGCGCGCCATGTAGTAGGCAATCGGGAACGCAACGATGGCGCTGGCGATCGATACGGCAATCGCCATGCTCAGCGTGCGCAGGATGATGTCGAAGTTCGACGGCTGAAACAGCGCGGCAAAATTCGCCAGCGTCAGATCCGGCGTGACCGCCATGGTGAAGTCGTCGAAGGTGTAGAAACCTTGCCACAGCAGCACCAGCAGCGAGCCGAGATAGATCGCGCCGAACCACAGCAGCGGCGGCACCAATAGCAACGACAGGTACAGGTTCGGCTTGCGATACAGCAGGTTGGAAAACCTGCGCAGCGGCGGCGATTGAGACATCGCGAGCGTGCTCATTTCACACCCCGCTCGCAACGGTGTCGTGCAACGGAATCATCGCTTCCCGTGCCCAGCGTGCGCTGAGGCGGGTGCCGGTCTGATGCTGGGCGCTGCTGTCGATCCACTGATTGTTGGCCTGGCTAATGCTCAGGGTCTGGCCGTTTTCCAGGGTCAGTTCATAGCGCGTGGCGCTGCCCTGATACTGGATGTCGTGCAGCAAACCGCTGACTTCGATTTCGTGGCTGGCCAGCGGACCTTCGGCGAAGCGCACGTGCTCTGGGCGGATCGAAAACGGTTGTGGATGACCGCTGAGCTGGCGCGCCAGATCACCGCGAATCACGTTGGAGGTGCCGACGAATTCGGCGACAAAAGTCGTGGCCGGTTTCATGTACAGATTGCGCGGAGTATCGACCTGTTCGATGCGGCCCTTGTTGAACACTGCCACGCGATCCGACATCGACAGCGCTTCGGTCTGGTCATGGGTGACGAAGATGAAAGTGATGCCGAGTTGGCGTTGCAGCTTCTTCAGTTCGCTCTGCATTTGCTCGCGCAGTTTCAGATCGAGCGCACCGAGCGGCTCATCGAGCAGCAACACGCGCGGACGATTGACCAGCGCACGGGCGAGGGCGACGCGCTGGCGCTGACCGCCGGATAATTGCACCGGTTTACGGGCGCCGTAGCCGCCGAGAGCGACCATGTCCAAGGCTTCTTCGGCGCGCTTGTGGCGCTCGGCTTTGCCGACGCCTTTGACCTTCAAACCGTAGGCGACGTTGTCCAGCACGTTCATGTGCGGGAACAGCGCGTAGTCCTGAAATACCGTGTTGACGTCGCGTTGATACGGCGGCAATCCCGCGGCTTCGGCGCCGTGAATGCGGATTGACCCGGCGCTCGGTTGTTCGAATCCGGCGATCAGGCGCAGGCAGGTGGTTTTGCCCGAGCCGGATGGGCCGAGCATGGAAAAGAACTCGCCGTCCTGGATATCGATGGAAACCCGGTCAACGGCTTTCACTTCGCCGAACTGCCGGGAAACGTTAGTGAACTGGACTGCAAGCGTCATGATGCGGTGCTCCAAAAAGGCGCGCTTTCTATAAATCGAATCGGTGTGCAGTGAAAAGATCGCAGCCTGCGGCAGCTCCTACAGGATTTGTAGAAGACGCCGCATCATCGGTGCTCGCAGTCGGTACAGGAGCTGCCGAAGGCTGCGATCTTTTGATCTTGAGGGGCTTAACGACCGCCCATGATCGCGATGTAGTCCTGAGTCCAGCGGCTGTACGGCACGAACTTGCCACCTTCAGCCTGTGGGGTTTTCCAGAAGGCGATCTTGTCGAACTGGTCGAACCCGTTGGTCTTGCAACCCTCGGCGCCGAGCAATTCGCTGCCCTGGCACGCCGCCGGAACCGCCGGCAACGAACCAAACCACGCCGCCACATCACCCTGGACTTTCGGTTGCAGCGACCAGTCCATCCATTTGTAGGCGCAGTTCGGGTGCTTGGCCTCGGCGTGCAACATGGTGGTGTCGGCCCAACCGGTGGCGCCTTCTTTCGGGATGGTCGAGGCGATCGGCTGTTTCTCGTTCATCAGGCCGTTGACCTGATACGGCCAGGCGCTGGACGCAACCACGCCTTCGTTTTTGAAGTCGCTCATCTGCACCGTGGTGTCGTGCCAGTAGCGGTGAATCAACGGTTGCTGCGCGCGCAACAGATCAAGCACCGCTTTGTATTGCACTTCGGTGAGCTGATACGGGTCTTTGATCCCCAGTTCAGGCTTGGTCGATTTCAGATACAGCGCCGCGTCGGCGATGTAGATCGGGCCGTCATAAGCCTGCACGCGGCCCTTGTTCGGTTTGCCGTCAGGCAGGTTTTGCGCGTCGAACACCACGTTCCAACTGGTTGGCGCAGTCTTGAACACGTTGGTGTTGTACATCAGCACGTTCGGGCCCCACTGGTAGGGAGTGCCGTAAGTCTGATTGTTTACCACGTACCAAGGCGCGTCTTTGAGGCGCGGGTCGAGGGACTTCCAGTTCGGGATCAACGCGGTGTTGATCGGTTGCACACGCTTGCCGACGATCAACCGCAGCGACGCATCGCCCGACGCGGTGACCAGGTCGTAACCGCCCTTGGCCATCAGGCTGACCATTTCATCGGAGGTCGCAGCGGTTTTGACGTTGACCTTGCAGCCGGTTTCCTGCTCGAAACCGGTCACCCAGTCGTAGGCCTTATCGCTTTCTCCACGTTCGATGTAACCCGGCCAGGCGACGATATCCAGCTGACCTTCGCCGGCGCCGACGGCTTTCAGCGGCTCGGCAGCCTGCAGACTGGCACTGGCCAGCAAGGCCGTGGTGATTGCACTGAGCAGTGCGGTCTTGTGCACGAACATGGTTGAACCCTCTTCTTTAAATTATGGTCGGGGCAGTTGTGAACGCGGTGAAGCATGCCGTTGGCGGCTTGTTATTAGGGTAGTCAGAGATGCTGGCCGTGGCGCGCCATGATGTGTCGCACCACGCTGTAGTCCTGCAGCGAATCGCTGGATAGGTCTTTGCCGTAACCGGAGCGTTTCAGCCCGCCATGGGGCATTTCGCTGACCAGCATGAAATGGCTGTTGATCCACGTGCAGCCGTATTGCAGGCGTGCTGCGACCTGCATGGCCTTGTCCAGATTTTGTGTCCACACCGACGAGGCGAGGCCGTATTCGGAGTCGTTGGCCCAGTCCACCGCTTGCGACAATTCGTCGAAACGGGTCACGGTGACCACCGGGCCGAACACTTCGCGCTGGACGATTTCGTCGCTCTGCTTGCAGCCGGCCAACAACGTCGGTTGATAGAAGAAACCGGCGCCGGAATGCACCGCTGCGCCGGTCACTCGTTCGATGTGCGGCTGGCCGAGGGCGCGCTCGACGAAACTGGCCACACGGTCGCGCTGGCGGGTGCTGATCAGTGGGCCGATTTCGTTGTCGGCATCACGCTTGCCGGCGAAGCGCAGGCTGCTGACCGCCGCGCCGAGTTCGGCAACCAATTTGTCGTGAATGCCGGCCTGCGCATAAATCCGGCATGCTGCCGTGCAATCCTGCCCGGCGTTGTAGTAGCCGTAGCTGCGCACACCTTCGACCACGGCTTGAATGTCGGCGTCGTTGCAGACGATCACCGGCGCTTTACCGCCGAGTTCGAGGTGAGTGCGTTTGAGGGTTTTCGCCGCAGCCTGAAGGATCTTCTGCCCAGTGACGATATCGCCGGTCAACGAGACCATGCGCACTTTGGGATGGCCAACCAAGTGGCTGCCAACGCCTTCGCCGCCACCGCAGATAATGTTAATCACGCCACGCGGCAGAATCTCCGCGAGTGACGGCGCGAGCGCCAGAATCGACAGCGGTGTGTGCTCGGAAGGCTTGAACACCAGCGTGTTGCCGGCAGCGAGGGCCGGGGCGATCTTCCACGCGGCCATCATGATCGGGTAATTCCACGGCGCAATCGATGCGACCACGCCAATCGGATCGCGGCGCACCATGCTGGTGTAACCCGGTACGTATTCGCCGCTGAGCTGACCGGTCTGGCAACGCACGGCACCGGCGAAGAAACGGAACACATCGACCGTCGCGGTCAAATCGTCCTGCCGCGCCAGGTGCAACGGCTTGCCGCAGTTCAGCGATTCGAGACGGGCGAGGTGATCGGCGTGTTTTTCGACGGCGTTGGCGATTTCCAGCAACAGATTCGAACGTTGCTGCGGCGTGGTGCGCGACCAACCGTCAAAGGCGCGATGGGCGGCGAGGATCGCGGCTTCGACCTGTTCGGTGCTGGCCTCGGCAATGTGCGTGAGGACTTCACCGGTAGCCGGGTTGATGATCGGCTCGACAAAACCCAGGCCCGCGACCAATTCGCCATCGATCAACAACGCGGTACATATCGGGGTCTGCGCGCCAGCCATTTTTCGCGATCTCTTTTCTTGTGTGTTCATGACGCTCCCTGTGATCGAGAGCCGAACGTCTTATAGATGCAGCAAGACTAGTGCGCGGCTCCGAGGTCGACAAATTCTAAATACTGAAGGTGGCATTCGATTAAATAGATGGCTTGCGTCCGCCATGCGGTTGCTCACGGGCGACCGTCAGAAATGGATCGACCAGCGCCGGCCGCGCCGTACCCCGGCGCCAGGCCAGACCGACATCCAGAGTTTGATTGAGGTCAGCAATCGGCCGCGCCTCGATGATGTCGCCCTCCAGCGACCACGGGCGATACGTCATGTCCGGCTGAATCGAAACCCCCAGACCGGCGGCGACCAGACTCCGCACCGCTTCGGTCGAAGCGGTTCTGAGGGTGATCTTCGGTTGCAGCCCGGCACCGCGCCACAAACGTTGGGCGTTGCGATCCATCTCATCGACATTCAGCTGAATCAGCGGCTCGCGGGCGACATCGGCGAGGTTGATGCTGTCGTGCTCCAGCAACGGATGCTGCGCCGGCAGCCATAAACGGTGCGGCGAGTGGGTCAGCACTTCGGTTTGCAAAGCATGCCGGTCTTCGAGGTTGGAAAGGATCAATACGCCGACATCAATCTCGCCGCTGACCAGCAAATGCTCGATGTACGGACGCTCATCCTCCATCACCCGTATCTCTACATTGGGATAAGCACGCTGAAAACGGGTGAGCAGGTCCGCCAGGTAATAACCGGCTACCAGACTGGTTACGCCAACGATCAACTGCCCGGCCACCTGATCGGTGCTCTGTTGCAGGCTGCGCTTGGCGTTATCCACAGTCGCCAGAATCAAGTGCGCCTGGCGTAGGAATTGATGCCCTTGGTGAGTCAGCGTCATGCCCTTGGCATGTCGGCTGAACAGACTGACGCCGATTTCCTCTTCCAGTTGCTGGATCGCCAGAGTCAGGGTCGATTGGGAAATAAACGCGGTTTGCGCAGCAGCGGAGATCGAGCCGGTCTCGGCCACAGCGATGAAGTGACGGATCTGACGCAAGGTCATCATGCGAGGAGTACCCAGTGGGCGGTTTTTATAGATGGGTTGGAGTGTATATCTATTTTTCAGCGGTGCTACGCGCGCCATTAATCGCCACAGGGCAGCAAGCAACATCTGGAAGCACACTCGCTGGCCGGTAGCGGGCACTTTCGAACTAGGCTGAGGGCCTTATAGATCCGGATAACCCCTGTTTGGAGGCGGAACATGAACACCCGTGGATTGCTCGATCAACTACTCAAATCCGGCCAGGATCTATTGCAGAACAAGGCTGGCGGCTCACACAACAAACCAGCTGCCGGAGGCTTGGGCGGCTTGCTCGGCGGATCTTCCGGCGGCGGCCTGGGTGGCCTGCTCTCCGGCGCTGGCGGCGGAGCATTGGCGGCTGGCGCCATGGGCCTGCTGCTGGGCAGTAAAAAGGCCCGAAAGGTCGGCGGCAAAGTCGCAGTCTACGGCGGCCTCGCAGCACTCGGCGTGCTGGCCTACAAGGCGTACGGCAACTACAACGCCCAAAAAGGCACCGCACCGCAAAGCGAACCCCAGACTCTGGATCGCCTGCCACCCGCACAAGCCGAGCAACACAGTCAGGCGATTCTCAAGGCACTGGTTGCCGCCGCCAAAGCCGACGGCCATATCGACGACCGAGAACGTCAACTGATCGAAGGTGAATTCACCAAACTCGACAACGACGTAGAGCTGAAGAACTGGCTACACGCCGAACTCAACAAACCGCTCGACCCTGCGGACGTCGCTCGCGCAGCCAGCACGCCGGAGATGGCGGCTGAGATGTACATCGCCAGTGTGATGCTGGTGGATGAGGAGAGTTTTATGGAGAAGAGCTATCTGGATGAATTGGCGCGGCAGTTGAAGCTGGAGCCGGGGTTGAAGGTGGAGTTGGAGAGGCAGGTGCGGTTGGCGCTGACATAAACTCTTCGTAAGCCCAGAGCAGACGCGCTATCCCCTTCATCCGTCGTGATGGAAGGGGACGCATTGTTCTTTCAATGCAGGCCCGCAGCCTTGCAGGCTTCGACAAAGGTAGCGCCTTTCTTGTCCATCGCAGTTTTAACCACTTGGTTGGCCTTCATCAGCGCAGCGCTTGGCTTGGCCCACTGCTCTGGAGGGAGAGGCTCTGACCATTTTTGTACTTGATCCGGCAGGGTAGGACGGCCCATTCGGTGACCCCATTCCGCCAACATATACGGCATTTTCCAGAAGCTCAGCACCCGCCAGATGTACCAGCGACGTAGTGGCCACGGTGTTCGCTTGGGATAGCCATAATGCTCGCGCTCCTTGTCCGAAAGGTCGGCGCCTTCGTCATTCATGTTGCACATCCAGCGAGCGTCCTCGCGCTCGATTTCAAAGGTGTGCAACCCTTCGTAGGGCTTGAGTCTGTCTCCAGTTGGAATCAACCCCAGTGCATTCAGCATCGGATTCGGCGCATCCACTAATTGGCCATCCTCCATGTAATTGCGGATTGACGTCCACATTCCCAAGGCATGTGCATCACTGGGTTGTGGCAAAAGAAGAAACTGCACTTTGTCTTGTGCGTCATCTTCCAGACCCATGCCGAAGGTGTATTGGCGGGTGGCGCCATAACTGGTGACGCCTTGAGTGTTTGCGACCCAAGCGACTATTCGTTCCCAAGGTACTACCAGCGCTCGATCGGTTTTACTGTCGACGTAGCAAATCTCACGTCGTTGGCGATTGAAGCGAATTGGATAGTTTTTTTGAGAAAATATCACGTCGGAAAACATACCGTACAAATAAGCCCCTATCGGGATAAGGAACAACAGTGAGGTGCAAGTTGTAACCTTTAGAAAAGTAAGTAAATCGCTCAGAGCGTCCGGAAAGTTTTCAGGATAGAAAATTATACCGGCAAGGATGGTGACACTCGGCGCTATGAAAGCGGTAACCAATGCCATCCAAATTACTGCAGTCAATATTTTTCCTTGCTCAACCATTCCCCAATTACTACCACCAACTTCAAGGAAGGTGTCATTCATGTCGGAAAAGTTACGACTAGCTCCTTGAGCTTGCCCTGTGTAAACGGGGAGTGGTGCTAGAAATAAGGTTTCGTCCAATCCTTTTTTACGGATTTCCCCCGCGCAAGGTTGCTGACTTCGGATATTCGGTGTTGAAGATGTCTCTAAAGCTGTGTTGCTGCGTATGAAAGAACCCCTATACATTGATTGTCGCCATTTTTATTTGCGAGAATGTTAAAGCCCCGTTTGTAGGTGTGGCTGAGGAGTTTTAAATAGCTGAGTCTGCAGGTTAATAATTCACGGAAATTTTCAGATCTAATAGTGTTTTACTGGTTTTTTAACGTTTGCTGGTTATGGATTCTTAATTCTAAAATAATCCATAAAGTTTTTTCCTTCTGAAAATGCTTTTCGGATCTCAAGGCTTTGATTTAATAGTTCCTTGCTTGGTTTTACATGTTGATCAGGTGGGAGCGGTTTTGACCACTTTAAAACTTCTTTGGAGAAGCTCGCTTTCGGTCGGTTATTAATCCATGCGGAAATATAACATGGCAAAGTCCAGCCACTAAAGAACTGGAGTATTAAAAAACCGAAAAAATACCGTATTGATGAGTGTTCTTCACGGTAGCTTTCACGGCACAGATTAAAGAACTCAACAGTCCCTTCCTCAAGTTCGTCAGTACAGTCTGCCGGAAGGCTGCTGATGCCCTCTTCCATATAAGTTCGGACCATCTCCCATTCCGAAACGGCCAAGGCGAAACTGCCACATTGTATGACGTTCCATAAAATATCTCCGTTGGAACTGTCGCGCAAACCTATCATCAATTTGTACTCTGGCGTGACGGAGTACTGAGTCACCAATTTTCCAGTGGATACACATGTAATCACGCTTTCCCATGACACATATCTTGGTTGATCTCCTTTTTTTGCTATATATACAACCGCTCTGCGTTCGCGGTTGAATCTAAGGGGGGGTGTGAGGAAATCTCATTGGCTATTTTTATGAAGTAGTAAAGGTAGAGTGCTGCAATCGATAAGATAATAAACCATATGACAGGGTTGAAAAAGAAACTTGCCCAAGCACTGAAAAAATGTTCTGAATGTCTCCTTACCCAAGAAGCAAAAGCAGAGAATAGTAAAAGAGAAGTGACAATTAGCATAATCGAACCAATGCCGATTCTAGCCATGAATTCAAAGCTTCCTTGGCCAACTGAAAAATCAAGGAAAGTACTGTTTGCGCTGCGATGTAACTGGCGAGCGCTAAACGGTAGGGAACCAGTAGGTAGTGGTTTTGGAGATAGATATATTAGCTCTAAACCATTTTCTTTTTCAAAGTCGCCGGCACTTGGTAGGCGTTGATATTTGCTGTTAGGCACGTAACTTCTCCGCTGTGATGTCAATCCATTTCAGTGGTGTTTTACTAGGTTTGATTGAGGTTTCGCCTTTGAGCGGTTTATTTGTAACCGAAAAATTTAGGCCGATCGAATAAAATAGAAAACCGTCGTCGGATTTTAGCGGGGTTGTTGCGATGTCTGGCTGTACGCTGAAGCGTAATCTTAGTTGGGAGAGTTCGCTGCACCATTCGTTCGGTACTTCTAGCTTGAAAAGAAGGGGGTCGTGACCTGCTACTTTGAAAAGATCGGTTACGGTTGAGCCGACATCCTTTTCCTGATTTGCTACCGATTACACAGACGAATAGCCTCTCCCAAGTAATACTGCGAGTCGCGATCTCCGTTTTCAGCGGCGACTTTAAGTGGCGGTTGTGAGTCATACCAGTCACTCTGCTGATAAAGCGCTAGACCTTTATCCTTTTCCTTTTGACGCTCAGGCGTCAATTGGGCGAAAGCCGGACAGTGACAAAAAACTGAAATTAGAGCGCAATAATTTTCTTATTAAAGATTTTCTCTATTTGACTGCTATTTTATTATCTTGGTGTAGAAAAGCCAGACCTTAGAGCTAGGTGTGTCTGGCTTTTTTTCGAAGAAAATTGTCTTTTTAGTAGCCGTATATTGGATCGAAATAAGATAAAGGTGGGTGTGATTCTTTCCATGCTTTAGCGAATTCAATGCCTTCTTTTATTTCTTCTGCATTCATTCTTTTTTCTAAATTTGGGAGGTTTCTTTTTGCGTCTCTCGGTGCAACTCCGGATTTTATTTTAGAAAGAAGGAGGTTTAGTCCGTACGCTTCTTTTAAGTTTGGCGGAAAACCGAGTTCATTGTTAGGTCTGGACAGTTTTCCCGCGTAAGTACTTACTGAGTCTATATGGCCGTTTTCTGCTGCTTTTTTAACCCAGTGGGCGATTTCTTTCAGGTCGCCATTGTTGTCAAATAGATAGTTTGCGTAAAAGAACATTCCTCTTGGGTTGCCACCTTCTGAGGAAGATTTAAACCACCTTATTATCGCTTTTTCACGGCTGCCTGGGATTAAAAACCATCCGCCACCACTTTTATAGACGCTAGCTAGCAACTGTTGCGCGTAACTGTCGCCAGCTTCAGCGGCTTTTTCCAGCCATGACAATCCTTGGCCCGCCGTAAAGAGTACAGTCATCGCTTCTGTATCACCTTTCGCTGCTCGTTCATGTGCTACTGCCAATAATTGTTCCCGCCACTCTTCTGCGGTTTTTCCGGAACAGGTTCCCATGGCGCCACATAAGTCATCGTCGTTACTTAATCGAAGCATTGCATAAAGACTTCCCTGCTCCGCTGCTGCCTCATACCATTTTTTTGCTTCGGCGGTTGTGTAGCGGTTACTTAGACGAATGGCTTCACCCAGATAGTATTGCGCTTCGATATCCCCCGCCGTAGCGGCTACATTTAAGGGCGGCTGGGAATCGTACCAGTCACTCTGTCGAAATAATGCAATCCCGGAGAGCTTGGCTGTTTGCTGCGAAACTGTTAGTTCAGCTACTGCGGAACTGCAAAACAATAATGAGGCTAGTAAGCCGAAAAATAGATTTTTAATCAATGTTTGGTCCTTTATAAATGCTCTTAATTTTTTGAATTGGTGCGAAAGCTGGACCTTTGTATTCTGTTTGGTAGGCACAGTAATCATTCAATCGCGCCCCCAATTTTGTAACGAGCCCGCGATATCGAGCCCTCATTTCATTGGTGCCATCTTGCAGTGCCAATACACGTTCGGACATAAACGTATCTAACCTGATTTTGTTTTTACAGTACATAAGGCCTGCATTTTTCGGTCGAGCTCCATCTTTGTTCATACGGATAACTGCTTCCTCAAACTGCGGCGAGGCCCCCGGTTTTTTCGATATCCAGTCCAAACACTGCTCAATAGCTTGTTGCTGAAGGAGATGTGTTTCGTCTTCATTGAACTGCAGTGTCTGTTTATCGTCATCGAAAGTGAAGGCCTTAGGCGGATTGCTCAGAGTCAGAAGCAGTGGTCCAAAAGCTTGTGGTTGCAAGTTGTACACCCACTCCTGCATCGCTTTCTGGTTGTCATCTCTAACTAAAGTATAAGCAATCTGCCCCCCGCGATCCCCCTCAGTCAGCGTGTCAAAAATCTCTTTAACAATTGCATACCCACGCACATAGGCAAACCCCACATCGATACCTGTGGCGCCGAGAAAGCTGAGTTTTTTCACGTAGTCCAAGGCTTCGCCTTCCACCCACTCAAGATCCTTGTATTGGTTTGCAGCCATTTCCTGTCGCACCAACTCGGTCAAGGCTACGATGCTTTCGTACCCGACTTCAAAGGTCAAATAACCTTTTACCCCCGCGCCCCAGACCAGCGAGCCTTTGATCGACAGCAGTAAACGTCCGTCCTTCATCCGCAGGTGCATGTCGCCCGAGATGCCGGCGCCGAGCGCGACGGCCATTTCGACTTCAAGTTTGGCGAGTGGGCGCCATTGGTTGGCGGATATACGATTGGGAACTGGTGCAGGAGGGAGGACGCTGGGCGGCGGGCACCAGAACAGTTTGCCGGTGACTTTGCATCCGGCTTGGGCTCCAGCAAATACTTCGTATTTGGCTACGTCGCCGGATTTTTCGGCAAGGTCCACGCCTACAAGGCTGGTGTAACCGGTTTTTTGATCCAGGGTCAGATCGCGAGACAGCATGAGACTCGCTCCGGCGAAGCCCCAGGCCTTGGCTTCCAGATCAAGGGACAACTTGCCGAAGTTGACGCTGCGGATGCTGCCATCGTGAGCAGTGTATTTAGCGATCCAAGGTTCAGCCTTTACCCGTTTGGGCAACTCGACTTTCAACAGGGTCACTTCTCCTCGCCACGCAGCTACATCAAGTGCGACCTCAACGTTGGCGAGTTGAGGGCTGCCACTTTTCAAAGTGGGCCCTTCCATTTTGACTTCAGTCAGCAGGTTGGCACCTGCCGGTAACAGGCAACGAACCAGTTGAGCCTGCGGGCTGTTGTCGAAAAGCATGAGGTTACGCAGCTCTTTATCTTCGAACACCATGGCTTTCAGGTTTTCGCCCCAGCTTTTACGCTTGGCATCAGCTTTGAGGCTTTCGACTTTGTAGCCTTTGGCATCCAGCGCGGCGAAGAATTTTTCAGGCAGGAACAGGCCGTGTTCATCGAACCATGGGCCTTTTTCATCGAATTGAAGTGAGCCTTCCTGTTCGAGCCAATCGCTGAAAACGCGGTCGTCGTCTGCTTCTTTGGCAATCGATTTGGGCAAGCTGGTCGCAAGCTCTTTCAACTGGCCCTTAAACGCATTGCCGCTGGCTTGTGCCAGATGTTTCAGGCTTATGTGATTCAGGATCGTCGTCGAAGAAGCGCTGCTGAGTTCACGCAGAGGAATGTTGGTTTTGGCCAGACGCTCGATAGGTTTTGGCTTGTAGCTCTCCGGCTCCCAGAGGAACAGGCGTGGAGGCTTGAGTTCCCGCACGCGAGCTTCAGCAGTGGTCTGAATCCGCTCAGCCTCTGTATTCAGGTCGTACCATTGTTTTTGCAAGCTGACAAAGAGCACTCCGGGTGGCGCTGATTTGCCACCGGTAGCCGAGACCCACTTGGAGTAGCGCTCTTCGATTTTTTTCTCAAGCTCATCGCGCTTGGTTGTCAGTTCGATAAAGGCCTGAAAGTCCTCGGTGCCTGTGTATTGGTCATCAGGGCTTAGCGCGAACTCGGGAACCGCAATTCCGCACTCGGCGAGATCGACGATGGAATTGATGTACTTGGACATCAGGTCTTTCAACGCGAGGATGTTGATCTGCACACCCTTGAGTTTCTTTTCGTCGACTTCGCCGGTTTCAATCAGTTTTTTGTGAAGCGCTTTGTAGTCCTTGAGATGCTCCCAGGCCGAGGCGATTTTTTGAGTGCCAGGGTCGAACATCTTGTAGCCGTGAGCTTTGGCCTGGTCCCGTTCCTTGATGTACACATCGATCGCATCGCGGGCTTTCAAGGCGCGCGGCGTGTAGAAAACGCCGTTTTCTCGTTTGTATCCCAGCGTCTTTGCGCTCGCGTCGGATTTTTTTTCCAACGTTTCCATGTTCTTTTTGTTTTTATCGATGCGCTGCTGGGCGTAGAACAGCTCGCGCTCGGCGTGCATCGTTGCGTCGCCGTCACCCTTGGCTTTTGCCGCATCCCAATCCTTACTGCACTGTGCTTTTTTTGCAGTGTCTTCGGGGATTGCTGATTTCGAATCAAGATAACTGGTGTGGTCTGCGCCTTCGAGAAAGGCTTCCGGGCCCGGCGTCAGAAAGTAGTCCATCAATCCGGCATCGGCGATGTTGCTCATGCGCGTTGCTTTGTCTGCGTCGACGGTTTTTTGCTTGAGCATGCTGACGCTTTCTTTCAGCTTCTCCGAAACGCGTTTAGGCAGCAGCCAGAATCGGCGCTGGCCGGTGACGTAGATAATGTCGTCATAGCTGCTGCTGCAACCCGGCTTCTTGTCCTTGCAGAACGTTTCCGAGTCGGCAGGTGCTTTGGGCTGGTCGGCCGGGATAACAACAGGCGGTTGTTCTGGCGTGGATGCTTGTTCGGACGTACCTGTCATTTCAGACTTCCAGTCGTTGTACTTTTTCAAATGCCGGCATTTCGCTGCTCAGCACATTCATAGCGTCGGCGCGCTCTCGCAACGGGGCTTGGCGCAGTTTTGGCAAGAGACGCTCAAGATGTCGCCCCTCTTCGATGCCGTGATCCACCAACAGTTGCAAGTCATCGGACACGCCGGGTAGCTGGCTGTCCGACAGGGTATTGGCCGATTCGGCTTCGCGGGCTCGAATCCAGTACCACCAACGGACTTCATCGAATGCGGCCAGCGTATTGTCCTGAAGCTGAAGGGGGTATCTGACTTCGTCTGGCGTTGCGCTCACTTCCTGTGTGTTCTCCCATATCCGCCAGCTCTGGTCATCAATATGAGCGGGCGGGGTGAAAACGCTGGCCCAAGGTCCAAACAGTGTATTGGCGGGCGCAGTTAGCGCCAGTGCGCTCCAGAATGCCGGGTCGTAGAAACGTGCCAACGAGTCGCCGTGGGATTTGCAATTCATCCGCAGCAAGCGACGTGCATGCAGAAGCGCCGTTTCCGATTTCTCGCGTGAAGTCAGCAGGACGCCTGCGCGGTTCTCACGACACAACTCGATTGCCTTCGCAGCGACAGGGCTGCCCGGTTGCAGTTGCAGCCAAATTGGGCTGACATCGTTCATTTCGGCAAAAGGCGTGTCCTGGAACAGTCTTTCAACTGCGCCCATGTCGGATTGTTGGTAGAGCTGCTCAAGTGCTCGAGGCTGACGGACGCTGTCGATAATGCAGTACAAAGAGCGACCGCCACCGCTGCCCCAAGGCGCTGCGGCCACGGGTTTTTTCAGATACTGACTCAGCCATTCAGACATGGGCAAACCTCACGCGAGCAAGCGCCATTGGCTTGCTTTCCACAGATCGGAACAAGGGGGAGGCCTTGCATGCTTTTTCGGGTAAACGGATTAAGCATGGCCGGCACCAACAACTTCCCGGCTTTATCCGCATCCGCCTGCTTCAACGGCCCCGGCAACAACGGTGCCGCCCCCGTGCCGCTGCCCGGCCCACCGCCAGAGTTGATGTTGATCGCCGGGCCGCTCATGGTCACGCCGCCGGCATCGATCTTGATGAAGCTGCCACCACCCACCAGCGTCAGTTCCGCGCCGGCCTCAAGCACCACTTTCATGCCGCTGCTCAGGTGGATTTCCTGGCCCGCATCAATGAACTGTCCAGTACCAATCTTGATGTGCTGATTCACGCCCACCGTCAGGTGATCGTTGGCCTGCGCCTCAACCTTACGATCTTCGTAAACCGTGTGGTGCTCTTCAGCCTTGAACTCGCTGTAGCTGTTCTTCTCGACCGTATCGTGACGTTCATTACCGATCCGAATTTTCTGGTCGTGCTCGATGTTCTCGTCCCAATCCCGCTGGGCATGCAGAAAAATCTGCTCCTGACCTTTCTTGTCTTCAATACGCAGTTCGTTGAAACCGCCACCACCCATGGAACTGAGGGTCTTGAACGTGGTGCGCGTTTTGTTCGCCGGCAGCGGGTACGGAACGGTGTTTTCCTTGTGGTACAGGCAGCCGCTGATCAGCGGTTGATCGGGATCGCCTTCAAGGAACGTGACCAGCACTTCCATGCCGATGCGCGGGATCGCGATGCCGCCGTACTGCGCGCCGGCCCAGGCACTGGAAACGCGTAGCCAGCAGCTGGTTTTGTCGTCGGCCTGACCTTCGCGGTCCCAGTGGAACTGGACTTTGACGCGGCCGTATTGGTCGCAGTGGATCTCTTCGCCTTTCGGACCGGTGACCACGGCGCTCTGGCTGCCGAGGATGCGTGATTTCGGGTGGCGCAGCGGTGGGCGGTTCGGCACGTCCCACGGGGTGGCCTGGAAACGGTTGCGGTAGCCCTGATGGAAATCGTCTTTGAGCGCGGTGGTCTCGCTGGTCACCGACTCTTCGAGCACTTGCGGCTGTTTGCCTTCGTGCAGGACTTCGGTCAGCAGCCACAGGTCGTTCCACTTGGCTTTCGGGTGTTGGGTCAGCGCGAGGAAATGGCCGCTGACCAGCAACGGCTGATCGCTTTTGCCTTCGGCCAGTTGGAAGTCGCTGCGGTGGCGTTCGAGGGCGCGTTTGGCCAGGTGTTTGCCGCGCTCGCGGTCGACGAAACGACCCGGATAATCGTAATCCTCGAGGTCGGGCAGGGCGTCGCCACGGTTTTCGCTTTCGAGGGTGATCCGCGGTTTTTCGAAATCGTAATCGCGGCGGGTGGTGCGGCTGGTGCGGGTTTCCAGGCGTAGGTCGAAGCGCTTGATCACCGGGTCGCTGGCGACCATGCCGGAGTCTTGCTGATAGGCCACGGGTTTGAGTTTCGGGAACACAGTCTGGTCATCGCCGAACAGCAACATGTGGCCAGTAGCGCTGTGCTGGAAGTGGTAGTGGATACCTTCTTCCTCGCACAGGCGCTGGATGAAATGCAGGTCCGATTCATCGTATTGCACGCAGTACACGCGCTCGGGATAGATCGAACCGGTCTTGAATTGATAGGCGTTGCTTTGAATACCGTGCTCTTCGAGAACCATGCCGATGATTTTCGGCACCGTGAGGTTCTGGAAGATGCGCTGGTTGAAGCGGTGCGCCAGATACGCCAGTTGCGGGCGTAGGGTCACCGAATAACGGGTCAGGCGTTTACCGGAATCGCCTTGTGCGGCGCGGTAGATCTGGCCATGAATGCCGCTGCCGTCGGGCGACAGTTGCAGGAAGGCCGGTTTGTGCAGCAGGGTTTCGAGGTCCAGCGACGGCTGCTCACTGACCAGCTCTACCTCGAACACAAAAGGCTGGCTGATGGCTTCCCGACCGGTCAGGGTGAATACCTGAAAGTCAGCGGAAAGACCTTCGATGGTCAGGGCAAAGTGGGTTTCATTGGCCGGCGCGAACATCCCTTGTTCCTTGTGCAGTGCAGCGGCGTTCGTCAACACCCGCAAAGCGGATCAACGCGCGCGAAATTCTGGGGAGGCGTAAACAACATCGACCAGCAGAGCTGGCCGATGTTTGTAACGATCAGCCGTAATTAAACGACTGGAGCACGCCAGTCATCGGAACCCGAAGTACCGGATACTTCGTGGGTCCAGGTGATTTTACGGTAGGTGAACTGCACTTCTTCCAGGTGGGTGAAGTGCGAGTTGCCT
>NZ_JBIUXX010000059.1:16571-35186 GCF_044744235.1 Pseudomonas sp. NPDC087346 | reverse complement strand
TCGGTGGCGGGTCTGAACCTGGCCTTGCTGTCGATCCTGCCAGCCCTGAAAGTCGCGCCTCTGGCCGTGACTCCATTGCTGCAGATCGACTCCTTTGCCTGCCTGTACATGGCGCTGATCCTGGTCGCCACCCTCGCTTGCGTCACCCTCGCCCACGCCTATCTGGGCGATGGCGGTTCGGGTTACCCGGGCAACCGTGAAGAACTGTACCTGCTGATCCTGATGGCCGCCGCCGGTGGTCTGGTTCTGGTCAGCGCGCAGCACCTGGCCGGGTTGTTCATCGGTCTGGAACTGCTCTCGGTGCCGGTCTATGGTCTGGTGGCTTATGCCTTCTTCAACAAGCGTTCGCTGGAAGCCGGCATCAAATATATGGTGCTGTCGGCGGCCGGTTCCGCGTTCCTGTTGTTCGGTATGGCGCTGCTTTACGCCGACTCCGGCAGCCTGAGCTTCACCGGTATCGGTCAAGCCCTGGCGGCCACCGGCCTGCCAAGCTCGCTGGCGCAGATGGGCCTGGGCATGATGCTGATCGGTCTGGCGTTCAAACTGTCGCTGGTACCGTTCCACCTGTGGACGCCGGACGCTTACGAAGGTGCTCCGGCGCCGGTTGCCGCGTTCCTCGCGACCGCTTCGAAAGTTGCCGTGTTCGCGGTGATGGTGCGTCTGTTCCAGATCTCCCCTGCCGCAAGCAGTGGCGTACTGAGCGACGTGCTGACCGTGATCGCCATCGCCTCGATCCTGTTCGGTAACCTGCTGGCCCTGACTCAGAGCAACCTCAAGCGTCTGCTCGGTTACTCGTCCATCGCGCACTTCGGCTACCTGCTGATCGCATTGGTGGCAAGCAAGGGGCTGGCGGTGGAAGCCATCGGCGTTTACCTGGTCACCTACGTGATCACCAGCCTCGGCGCGTTCGGCGTGATCACCCTGATGTCCTCGCCGTACAACGGCCGTGACGCGGATGCACTGTACGAATACCGCGGTCTGTTCTGGCGCCGTCCGTACCTGACCGCCGTACTGACCGTGATGATGCTGTCGCTGGCCGGTATCCCGCTGACCGCTGGCTTCATCGGCAAGTTCTACATCATCGCTACCGGTGTCGAATCGCACCAATGGTGGCTGGTAGGTTCGCTGGTACTGGGCAGCGCCATCGGCGTCTTCTACTACCTGCGCGTGATGGTCACCCTGTACCTGATCGAACCAAACCTGCGTCGCCACGACGCCCAACTGCACTGGGAACAGAAAGCTGGCGGCGTGATGTTGCTGGCCATCGCCCTGGTTGCGTTCTTCCTGGGTGTTTACCCGCAGCCATTGCTGACACTGGTTCAGCAGGCGGGTCTGGCGGGCTGATTGCTCGACTGGCTACAAACGGAAACGGCACCTTCGGGTGCCGTTTTTGCGTTTAAGCCATTATAGTTTTTTCACCATCGACACGCACGCCAGTTGCAGACCCGAAGGCGATTGATAAATCGCACTGCCCTCCCCGATGTAGCCGCAGCTGCGATAAAAATCGGCGGCATTCAAAGTTGCGTCCAGACACACCTCGGTCAAACCCAGCCCCCGCGCCAGATCTTCGAGAAAGCACAAAACACGCTTGCCCAGACCACGCTGCATGAAATCCGGAAGAACGAAGATCGCGCCGATTTCACGGTGCTCAAGATCGAGCATCCCGGTCGCTACTGGCTCGCCCTCGATGCAGCCCAGATAGAAATGCTTTTGCATGAGCGTGTCGTAGCCGTCTTCAGCCGAACCCTTGGTCCAATCGAGCATCTGCTGCTGACTGTAGGCGCCAATGCATTGATGCCGAATGGCTGACCGTCGGATGTCGAACGCACTCTGCGCGTCGCTGGCGGTGGCTCTTCTGATTTCGAACATTTCTCTCTCCATGAGCCATGTGCGGACAGGAACGAAAAAGCCCCAACCATATCTGGCGGGGCTTTGGATAACACGTCATTTACCAGACATGCATCACCTTATGGCCCATCGGAAGCGGTCATAGAGGGGTACATCACGATCATTCGACGTAGGACACTCATGATCCAATAGTTATGTGAATTGTTCCGACACGTCAATTACGCAGTTTCTTCTCTGCTGAATCGAATTACACCTACCTCACTCGCCGATCTGTCCTACAGGTACTTTTTACGACCTGGGTCTACCGTTGGGACAGGGACGAAAAGGATGGCTTGGAGGCCTTGACCGATTCGGTTATCGAGACAACACTATACGCAGGTGACGTACAGAAAATGGACGCTCTATTTATCGAATTACCTGCATTTCAGAGACACCGTGCGGATTATCTGGACGACGATTTATTTCGAAGCTTTCAGCTAGAGATGCTGAAAAACCCTGAAGCGGGGGACTTAATAGAGGGAACGGGCGGACTTCGCAAAATCCGCTTTAACGATCACCGACGTCACAAAGGTAAACGTGGAGGCTTGCGGGTTATTTATTACTGGTGGTCGGGCTTCGATCAGTTTTGGCTCTTCACCGTTTTCAGCAAAAATGAACAAGACGATCTGTCCGCTGCCCAGAAAAAGCTATTCAGACAAGTGCTCGCTAGAGAACTAAACATGAGAACCCAAATATGAAACGTGACATTTTTTCTGAATTGATGGAGGGTCTGGACGCCTTGGCCGACGAGCGCCAAGGCAAGATCACGCTCCGCACCCACAAAGTCCAGTTACCAAAGCTGGTGCCTATCACCGCCGAGGAGGTTGTAGCGATCCGCCAACAACTGAATCTCTCCCGATCGGTTTTCGCCATGTATCTGCGAACAAATATCCGAACCCTCGAGAACTGGGAGCAGGGACGCGCCAAACCCAATGCTCAAGCAACAACACTGATTCGGCTCGTACAACGTTTTCCACAAACCATCGAACAACTCGCAGCCTTGAGCTGAACCGACTTGGCACAAACCACCCACATGACGAAATTGTAATTCCCCCATCACCTTGGCGTTATCCGCAGCTTGCAACGATGTGACCCGGCGACCAATGCCGGCGGGCCTTTGCCCGTCGAACAATAAAACTCACGCCGAAGCATGTTCCCGTTCTGCCGAACCCAAGGAGTGATTGATGGTTAACAATTCTAAAATGTCGATGGCCGCTTTAGCGGTGGTGGTCGGCACCGGGCCGTCCATGGTGTTGGCGGAGGACAAACCTGAGGGTCTTGTCGAAGGCAGCAGCCTGACCGTGCTCAACCGTAACTTCTACTTCAATCGTGATCATCGCAACGGCCAGTCCAGCCCGACCGGCAACGGGTATTCCGAAGCCTGGGCACATGCGGTCATCAGCAAGTTCGAATCCGGGTTTACCCAAGGCACCTTCGGGGTCGGTGTCGATGCGTTTGCCATGATCGGTTTGAAGCTCGACACCGGTGACGGGCGCAACGGTGGCCGTAGTTCGTTTGACGTGCTGCCGGTCAACAGTGAGGGCCAGGCGCGGGACGAATACACCAAGGTCGGTGGCGCCGCCAAAGTGCGGGCGTTCGATACGGTGATCAAGGTCGGTGACGTGTTCCCGGCCAACCCGGTGGTGGCGGCAGGTGACTCGCGATTGCTGCCCGAGAGCTTTCGCGGTGTGACGGCGACCAACACCAGTTTCGACGGCTTGTCGGTTCAGGGCGGCCGTTTGCATGCCATGAGCCAACCGGTGTCCAGCGACATGCGCGAGAACTTCGCCACGTTCTACGCCGGTCCGGTCAATTCGCCGTGGATCGCTTACGGCGGTGGCGATTATGCGCTGAACAAAAACCTCAGCTTCAGCCTGTATTCCAGCCGCCTCAAGGATGCCTGGAATCAGTATTACGCCGGTACTGCGTGGACGTATCCGCTGTCGGATGACCTGTCTCTGTTCGGCGGCCTGAACTATTACAAGGCCGTCGACGAAGGCAAACAACTGCTCGGCGAATTCGACAACAACATCTGGAGCGGCCGCGTCGGCATGAAACTCGGCGCGCATTCCGTAGCCCTGTCGCACCAGCGCAACAACGGCAACGACGACTTCGATTACCTGCGTCAGTCTGACTCGATCTTCCTCGACAACTC
The DNA here is from genome assembly GCF_044744235.1 of Pseudomonas sp. NPDC087346. NCBI lineage: Bacteria > Pseudomonadati > Pseudomonadota > Gammaproteobacteria > Pseudomonadales > Pseudomonadaceae > Pseudomonas > Pseudomonas sp. NPDC087346. Next base: position 31,144 of record NZ_JBIUXX010000059.1, on the reverse strand, counting down.
GATCCAGTACAGCGACTTCAACTCGCCGAAAGAACGTTCGTGGATGGTGCGCTACGACCTCGACATGACCACCTATGGCGTGCCGGGCCTGTCGTTCATGACCCGTTACGCGCGCGGCACCGACGCCGATTATTCCAACGCCAACGCCGTGTACATGCGCCGCGATGCCGAGGGCAATCCGCTGACCGACCAGAAGCGCTGGGAGCGTGACGTAGAAGTCAAATACGTGGTGCAAGGCGGTTCGCTGAAAGACATGTCGCTGCGTCTGCGCCAGGCCACAACTCGCGCTACGGCATTCGAGTCGGATCTGGATGAAGTGCGGGTGATTGTCGAATACCCGCTCGCGATCCTCTGAGTTTCACGAGCAATGCACATTCACCTTTAGAAGCTCCTTGCTCCTTTGGTAAGAGGTGAATCTTTTTGGCGTCCTTCGGGGCGCCTTTTTTTCGTGTCCAAAATTTACCATCGTGTTCTTGACCAACCCGCAGGCCACCTGCCATCGTCGCGGGCGCTGAATAACAAGAATAATGAGGGACCGATGGGTAGCCGTAAAAATCTGGAAATCGAGTACTTGCGAGGGATCGCTGTCGGCATGACCTTTTTTTGCCATGTCACGATGATGCTGCCGTTTCATACCGACACGCTGCTGAGAATTTTCTCGATTTACATGCCTTGGAGCGGAGTCGACCTGTTCTTTTGTATTTCCGGTTTCGTTGTCAGCAAGGCGTATCTGGACTACTTCGACAAGCACCGCACACAAGGTCAGTTCGGTCTGGCAGCCGCCAGTTTCTGGCTGCGCCGCGCCTATCGTCTACTGCCGACTGCCTGGCTGTGGATACTGATTCCGCTGTTCTTTTCCATCGCGTTCAACCAGTCCAACGCCTTCGGTTCTTGGTTCGACAATCTGCGCAATGCCACCGCTGTGGCGACATTCAGTGCCAACCTGGCGAAGCACTACAATTTGATCGGGCCCAGCCCCCAATACTGGAGCCTGGCACTTGAAGAGCAGTTCTACTTCGTATTCCCGTTTTTCCTGCTGTTTATCACGGCTGCGCGCTGGCGCGTGATTGCCCTGATCGCGCTCATTGCTTTGCAATTCGGCCTGGATCGCAATCCTTATGGGGCGCCCCTCGGCGCCATGCTCGGTGACTTCCGCCTGGATGCGTTGTTGTGGGGGATTCTCCTCTGCCTGTTCACCCGCACCCGTCTCTATCAACAGATAGAACCTCATGGACTCGGTCAGGGCGTACTCAAACCCCTGCTTTGCACCTTATTTCTGCTGTACATGCTGGGCGCGGTTGCGATCCAACTGATAGCCCTGCCGATTGCCGTCGGCATGGTCGCCATCGTCTCGGTGATCATTGTCTGGCTGGCGAGTTATCAGAAGGGCTACATCTACTGCCCAGCCGTTTTGCGCGGACTCATGCAATGGCTCGGTTCAAGATCCTACGCGCTGTACGTCATCCACGTTTTCACCAACCATCTGAGCACCGAAATCTGGACCCGTGTCGCCGCCAGCCAAGGCGTACCGCTGGATAGCAGCTTTACCGTTGAGTTGCTGGCAACGTCGATCGGGATATTGCTGGTGTTGAGCGAACTGAACTATCGCTTTATCGAAACACCACTGCGCAAACGCGGCGCGGAGATTGCCCAACGCAAGTTGAGGAATGAAGCGCAGCCCGTTCCGGCCGCTGTGAACGCCGAGCAAGTGTCCGTCAAGTAGAGCCGCTGTAGCGGCTCTTCCCTTGAGGAGCCGCTTAATCGCAAAGGTAAATCGGATTTGCCCTACGCCTAAACCGGAATATCCCGGCATTAAAACCTGAGGCCACTCGCCAAAGTCCCCCGTTTGCAAAACGGGACACGGACGTGAGCAAACTCATCCCCAAAAGCGAACTCCATCACCAGCCCGGCCAGGTTCTCGACGCCTATCAAGCCGTTGAAGAGTTCAAACATGCTCTGAATTATCCCGGTGATCTACCGGGTTTTGATGACCTGCTAAACGCTATCGGTGCCAACCGCGCCAACCACATGCAGAGCGCTCATCAGCGAAAACTGCTTGAGGCCGTCACGAGTGGTGACTGGGTCATCGTGAAGCCGCGTGTCAAAGCGGATAACGGCGGCGCGTCGTGGAATGCCTTCAAACCCAAACCTGACCCACCACCAGCGCAGCATCTGGTGGAAGAACACGCCTTCACCCTGCCCCAACCGGCGGAGTCGGGTTTTCATATCGTCCAGAAACCCATGAGCCTCGATGCGCTGGAGCGCTCGCTGTACGAAATCACCCCCAGCGATGTGCTACGCCGTGAATTTCGCTCGCTTAATCGTCACTTAAGTGAACAGGTAAAGCCGGGGCAAATGGTGATTTTCAGCGATTCACGCAACTACATGTGCCGCCGCGAAGAGGCACAGATGATGGCTGCAGCGGAAAAAGTGGATGAAGCGCTGAGGGATCTGACGGATGAAGAAGCTTCGTTCATGGTTGAGCATCATGAGGTGATTGAACCGTTTTTGGGGGTGTCTTCCGGAGCACTGGGTGTGGCTTCTTTCATGGTGGGTCAGCATATGGAAACGCTTAAAGACACTCTTAAAGAGTTGGAACGATTACACACAGAGCAATACCGCCAGCACGGGAACCTGAACTCACCGGATTTTTATGCTAAACGCAAACGGTTGATGACAAAACTGGACGCCAGTTTGGGCCCTTTGGTGCGCAAAACGGCGGGGATTGCGGATCACCCAAAACTCAAACGGGCACTAGGCTTGTCTACACGAAGAGTCGTGCACAACTGGAACAAGGCTGGCGCACCGACTCAGTTGCCGGGTTACGCGACAAATATTGACGGTGTGTCACGAGCGTCTAAATACATTAAGGCTGGCGGGTATTTGGCTATAGGACTAGGAGCTAGTTCGGCAGCAATGAAAATTCACGAAGCATGTCGCACGGGACGCGAAGACGAATGTCGCCGGGCGAAGTTTATGGAAGGGTCGAAATTATCTGGAAACGTCGCTGGAGGAATATTAGCGAGCCAAGCAGCGCCAATCATTTCAAAAATGACGTGTGCTGCAATAGGAGTGGGAACCGCAGGTACGGGAGGCTTGGCATGCATGTTAATTGTGAGCGGTGCATTAGCCGCACAAATGGGAGATAGCGGTGGTCAGGCTGGGGAATTTATCGGTGAACAACTTTATGAGGTGAATCGGTGATGACCCTCGACCAGCTCATTGGTTTGTCCGGAGTACCATTATTTGTGTTGTTTTTTTTGAACTACGCCTTTTCAGCCTACATAGCGACTCACAAACTGGAAGAAATTCAAAGCCACCTCAGCAATTCTCGCTTCATTGCATCATATAGGGGAGACAACAGCAGCCCGATAATATTCAAAGTAAGGAATCTCGGAGTCGCATACTCACTATTAGCGTTCAAATTCATTCGCAACATGGACCCAGGCGTGACAGACGAAGTAGAAAAGTTTCCTAGAGAGTTACGTCGCTGGATTATTATTCCTGGCCACATCAATCTATTTTGTATCTTGTGGTTTGCTTCGATCCTAGCTTGGGTCAACATCAAGGATTATCTGTGATCTTTCAGCCACACGAAGGAAGAGCTTCTGCCGCCTACCATAAGCATAAACTCAAGCACGACGATTGGTACTTGAAAGCATAGGAAGAGGCACATGGAAATCACTCGAATAGCATTTACCTTCGCGTGGGGGCTATTGATCCTGATAGGATCGATCAATATAGCTATGATTTTCTACGCTGTTCAGAAAAAGCTTGAGCCGCTAGAGAGACACTTTGAGCGATGGGACTCCGTCCCCATATATAACGGAGAGAGCTTCAATGGGAAAATTATTCGACTCGCTGCCATTAGCGTTTTGATTTCATCTAAAAAAAATCAGAATCAAGACCCTACTTTAAAAATGAAAATACAGTGCCTTCCAAAGGGACTGAGATTCTGGGCGATGTATCCGTTTCATATCGCCTATTTCGTGAGTAGCACATCCATCGCACTTTGGTTGTACGGAAAATACAGTGGCCTAATGAAATGACTTCTTTTCTAACCGAGAACTCGTCGAATTCATATGCTTGGAGAACACCAAATAAAAACGCGGCCCTTCTAGCGCCGCGTTTTTTTGTGCCTGCCCGACCTAATCGATTAGCCAGCGGGCTCGACGTTATCCAGCGCCTTGTTCACCGCCAACTCTCCCAGCATCACCACTTGTGCGATACCGAGCAGTGTCTTGCGGTGCGTGCCTTCCAGCAGCGCGGCGAAGTCGCCGAGCATGACGGTGGCCGAGGCCAGGGATTCGCAGGCGTTGACCAGCAGGGTTTCGGTGTCGGCTTTGGGATTGACGTAGAACAGGTCGTTTGGCGTGTAAGGCGTGGCCATGACCTGGGCGGCGGGGTTGAGGTAGAAATCGAGTGCGCGTTCGGCGGCTTCGTGGAGCTTTTTGGTGTCGATGGACGCGTAAGGGGATGTTGGGTCGGTATCGACTTCAGCAGTTGCTTCGGGTGGGTTGGGCGTTGGTTTTTTCATAATGTATTTCTCCTTCGGAACGTTGAAGCTGATCCATTCGGTTCCACGCGAAGGGGTGGCAGCTGTACGCAGGTTGGAACCCGGGGAACGGAGAAACCCGGCAGACTCGAAAGTCTCCCGCGCACAGCCGCCATTTCAGACTGCACACCACGAAGGTGCGCAAGCATACGTCATGAAAGACGCTTTGGCGCTGATACGTTCTCCGGGGTTCCAATCCCGATCGCTGAATTTGCAGCGACCCACACAGGCTAGAGACCCGACGTCCGACGGACAACCTGAAAACATTGTGGGAAGGTTCCGTAATTCCTAAACATCCCTTAAACATCCCGAATTGAAATACGCATCGTGATACTGAAAATACAACCCTGTAGGAGCTGCCGAAGGCTGCGATCTGTTGACTTTGGCTTGTTAAAAACCAGATCAAAAGATCGCAGCCTTCGGCAGCTCCTACAAGGAATGCCACTTTTTCGCGGTGTTATTTACAAGCTAGACATTTGCATCAAGCGCTGCTGTTAATTGAGCCTTGTCTACTGCACCCAGAGTCACTACGACTTTCCCGCTCTTGAATAGACGTATGGCTGGAACATTGTTGATAGCAAGACTCTTAGCTGTAATGGGGCTCTCATCCACATCAACTTTGGAAAACCTGGCTCGCCCTGCATAAGTGACAGCTATACCATCAAAAACAGGAACAATGTATTTGCACGGGCCGCTCCATGTGGCGGAAAACAGCACCATCGTTGGTACTGCGCTTTTCAGGACTTCTGATTCAAAATTCGAATCATTGAAGGTCGTTACTGGATCGCTCATTTTGATGTCCTTCGTGAGAGTGAGTAAATGAATGGCTGTAGCCTCCATTTTTGGTTCACCCCAGGACAAACGCCACTGTCAGAGTTGACAGTTTTTCAGATTCAATTGGAGTCGGGTGTATACCGAAAGAACCGAACCCACGGGGCCTCAGCCACCGCTGTTGCGGCAAACACCCGCCACGCTGTATTTGAGGGTATTGAGCTGGCCGTTCGAATCTTCGTAGGTCATGGCGGTAGGGACGACCGCACAGGCTGGCTGCGGCTTCACCACGCTGACTATTTTCACCACATCCAGCTTCATGCCGTATTCATAGTCCTTCACCACTGGCGCCGCTTTGCCTTTCTCGGCCGCGTATTGCTCCATGGCTTTGGCGTTGGCGCTGAATGCGCGTTCGAAGGTGCGGTCGCCGCCTCCTTCGGCCAGCGCGTTCAGGGAGACGATCATGGCACCGTTGAACGCGAGAAGTCTGAAAATATTCATCTGCATGTCCTCACAGGTCTTTGGTTTTTTCGTCTTTCTTTTCGTTGACCACCACCGGGTTGGTCGCGGCTTTTTCCTTGGCGACGAACAGCTCTACGGAGCGGTCGTTGTTGGTCATCATCCGCTCGAAAGTACGGTCACCGCCGCCTTCGGCCATGGCCAGGGAAGACATCACCAGAGCTGCGGCAAAAGCACCGATTTGTGCAAGTTTCATGTTTGATTCCTCGTTTAAGTAGCTGACGGGATCAAGGTAACAAGCCGAACCTTTCGTGACGGTGGCGTGGAAATTACATATCCGTTATCTAGCAAAACAGACCTGCGCTCAGCATTTTTTCCGGCAGAAGAAATACCCTGTGGCGAGGGGATTTATCCCCGTTGGGTCGCGCAGCGGCCCCAGCTTTTCATCCGAAAAAACAGGGGACTGCTGCGCAGTCCAACGGGGATAAATCCCCTCGCCACAGAGGCTCCTCACCACTCAGGAGTAAGGGGCCTGAAAGTTGATTACTGGGTGGGGATCGGGTCCTCGTCGCGGCGATGGGCGAGTTGGTAGAGGGCCGGCAAGATCAGCAATGTGAGGATGGTCGAGGACAGGATTCCGCCGATCACCACTGTCGCCAATGGCCGTTGCACTTCCGCGCCAGTGCCGGTTGCGAGGGCCATGGGGATGAAGCCCAGCGACGCCACCAGTGCGGTCATCAGAACTGGGCGCAAACGGGTCAGCGCGCCTTCGTTGATCGCATCCGACAGCGAACGTCCCTCCTCCCGCAGGTTGCGGATAAACGCGATCATCACCAGGCCGTTGAGCACCGCCACACCGGACAACGCGATAAACCCGACGCCCGCCGAAATCGACAACGGAATATCCCGCAGCCACAGCGCCATAACCCCGCCAGTCAACGCAAACGGAATCCCGGTGAACACCAGCAAGCCGTCCTTCAAGTTGTTGAACATCATGAACAGCAACCCGAACACCAGCAGCAACGCCACCGGCACCACGATCTGCAAGCGCTTGGCCGCTGATTGCAACTGCTCGAACTGCCCGCCCCAACTGGTCCAGTAACCGGCCGGCACTTGCACGTCGCGCTCGATCACTTCGCCCGCCTCGCTGACGAACGAACCGATATCGCGACCACGCACGTTGGCACTGACGATCACCAGACGCTTGCCGTTTTCGCGGCTGACCTGATTCGGCCCGAGCACCAGATCGAGGCTGGCGACATCCTTCAAGGCAATGAACCCGATCTGCCCCGCGTCGCCATTAACCGGCGCCGGCACCGGAATCAGCAGTGCCGACAAGCCATCGATGTCCTTGCGCATGGCATCGGACAAACGCACGACCATGTCGAAACGTCGATCACCTTCGTACAAGGTTCCGGCCTGACGCCCACCCACCGCCACGGCGATAGTGTCCTGCACATCGCCGACGTTAAGCCCATAACGCGCAGCCTTGTCACGGTCGATGTTGATGGTCAGCACCGGCAGCCCGGTGGTTTGCTCGACCTTCACTTCCGAGGCGCCGTTGACCTTCTGCATCGCCGCAGCAATCTTCGCTGCGGTGGCGTTGAGCACGTCCATATCATCGCCAAACACCTTCACCGCGACATCGCTGCGCACGCCGGAGATCAGTTCGTTGAAACGCAACTGGATCGGCTGCGACAGTTCATAGTTGCTGCCCGGCAGCAACGCGGCGGCGGCTTGCAGTTCGGCCATCAGGGTTTCGCGGGACTTGCCCGGGTCTGGCCATTGGTCCTTGGGCTTGAGCATCACGTAGCTGTCGGAGATGTTCGGCGGCATCGGGTCGGAAGCGATTTCGGCAGTACCGGTACGGGCGAACACGCGCTCGACTTCCGGGACCTTGGCGAGAATCAACGTCTCCAGTCGCTGCTGCATGTCCACCGATTGCGTCAGGCTGGTGCCCGGTACGCGCAGGGCTTGCAGGGCGAAATCGCCCTCACTGAGACTTGGCACAAACTCGCTGCCCATACGACTGGTGACCACGCCGCTGAGCACAATCACACCCAGCGCAGCGCCCACGGCGGCGGTCTTATGCGACATGACCCAGGCCAGCGCAGGTGCATAAATGCGACGCGCGCCCCGCATGACCATGCCCTCTTCTTCCTTGACCTTGCCGGTGACGAACAGCGCAATCGCCGCTGGCACAAAGGTCACGGAAAGCAACATCGCACCCAGCAACGCGATGACTACGGTGAACGCCATCGGGTGGAACATTTTTCCTTCAACGCCACTCAGCGCGAAGATCGGCAGATACACGACCATGATGATCAACTGGCCGAAAATCAGCGGTCGCCGCGCCTCTTTCGCCGCCGCAAACACTTCCTTGAAACGTTCGGCCCGCGTCAGCAAACGCCCGTGATGCTGCTGCGCATGCGCCAGCCTGCGCAGGGTGTTTTCGACGATCACCACCGCGCCATCGACAATGATGCCGAAGTCGAGCGCACCGAGGCTCATCAGGTTGGCGCTGACCTTGTTGCTGAACATACCGGTGAAGGTGAACAGCATCGACAGTGGAATAACCATCGCGGTAATCAGCGCCGCACGGATGTTGCCGAGGAACAGGAACAGAATCGCGATCACCAGAATCGCGCCTTCAACGAGGTTCTTTTTCACCGTGGCGATGGCTTTATCGACCAGGTGCGTGCGGTCGTAAACCGGCACTGCGATCACGCCCTCAGGCAAGGATTTGTTGATCTGCTCAAGCTTGCTGGCGACGGCTTGCGAGACGGTGCGGCTGTTCTCGCCGATCAGCATGAACACCGTGCCGAGCACCACTTCACGACCGTTTTCGGTGGCCGCACCGCTGCGCAGTTCGCGGCCGATTTCCACGGTGGCGACGTTCTTCACCCGGATCGGCGTGCCGTCAACATTGGCCATGACGATGTTGGCAATGTCCTCGGTGGTTGCCACTTGGCCGGGTGCGCGGATCAGCAATTGCTCGCCGCTGCGCTCGATATAACCGGCACCGACGTTGGCGTTGTTGCGCTCAAGCGCGGTGATCAGATCGGTGAGGGTCAGCTTGTACGCCGCCAGCCGTTTCGGGTCCGGCGCAATCTGATATTCCTTGGCGAAACCGCCGATGGTGTTGATCTCGGCGACACCCGGCACGTTGCGCAGTTGCGGCTTGATGATCCAGTCCTGAATCACCCGCAGATCGGTCGGCGTGTAGGGTGTGCCGTCATCTTTGAGTGCGCCCTCCTTGGTCTCCACGGTCCACAGGAAAATCTCGCCGAGGCCGGTGGAAATCGGCCCCATGACCGCTTCGGCGCCTTCGGGCAATTGCTCTTTGGCGATCTGCAAACGCTCGTTGACCAGTTGGCGGGCGAAGAACAGATCGGTGCCGTCCTTGAAGATCACTGTGACCTGCGACAGGCCCGAACGCGACAGCGAACGGGTCTGCTCCAGCGCCGGCAAACCGGCCATCGCGGTTTCAATCGGGAAGGTGATGCGCTGCTCGGTTTCCAGCGGCGAAAACCCGGCAGCGCCGGTGTTGATTTGTACCTGGACGTTGGTGATGTCGGGCACGGCGTCGATCGGCAGTTTTTGGTAACTGGCGATGCCGAGGCCGGCCATGAGCAAAACGGCGAGCAGCACGATGATGCGCTGCTCGATGGCAAACTGGATCAGGCGTTCGAACATGGGAGTCTTCTCGTCGAAAGTGGCAAATCAGTGGGAATGCTCGGCCGAGGCCTTGCCCAACTCCGACTTGAGAACGAAGCTGCCGGCACTGGCGACTTGCACGCCCGCCTCCAGCCCTTGGGTGATTTCCACCTGCCCTGCCGCGCGACTGCCCAACTCCACCGCTTGCGCCTTGAAGCCGTCATCGGTGCGCACGAATACCGTGGGTTTGTCCTCGACGGTCTGGATCGCGGTTTCCGGCACGGCGACTTTCGCTTGACGGCTGTCGGTGGCGACCAGCGCGGTGACGAACAAGCCGGGGCGCCACGAACCTTGCGGGTTCTCCAGCGTGACGCGAACTGTCGCGGTGCGGGTTTGTTCGCCGAGCAAGCTGCCGACGTAAGCCACGCTGCCGGTGACTTCGGCGTTGAGTTCCGGGGCACTGACGGTGACCGGTTTGCCCACTTGCACCTTGGTCAGATCCTTGGGTGAAACGCCGAACGTCACCCACACCCGCGACAAATCCGAGAGCGTGAACGCTGCCGTGGTTTCGTCGACCACTTCTCCTGGTGTCAGGTGTTTTTCCACCACCACGCCGTCGAACGGCGCGCGCAGTTCGTAGCGATTGCCGCCGGTGGCGACCACGCTGCCGCTGAGCACACTGATCTTCTGCCGGGCGTTGGTCAGGGCGATTTCGGCCTCTTCCAATGCCTGACGCGCCTGAAGGAAATCCTGCTCGGCGGAGATCTTGTCCTGCCACAGCTTTTTCTCGCGCTCGTAGGTGGTTCGCGCCAGAGTCAGGCGCCGTTGCGCGGCAGCCTGTTCGCTGCGCTGATCGGAGATCTGCTGACTGGCGATCACTGCCAGCAACTGGCCTTTCTTCACTGTCTGCCCGAGGTTGACCGACACCGACTCGACCACCCCCGGTACGCGCGGTACTACGTGGGCGGTGCGGTCTTCATCGAAGCGCACTTCACCGGGAAACGCCAACCCGAGGCTGATGTTTTGCGCCCGCGCTTCGGCCAGTTGAATGCCGGCGGCGGTGATCTGCTCGGCACTCAATTCGATGTGCCCTTCTTCGTCATGCTCGCCTTCGCTGGCGCTGCTCTCTTCCGCGTGATCGGCATGCTCGGAGGCTTCGTCAGCGTGGGCCTCAGTCGATGAATTGCCGCTCCACATCGAACCGATACCGATGCCCAACGCCAGTGTCGCCGCAGCGACTACAACCAGTTTTTTGTCCATGGAAACTCCTCTGCGCCGTGCCATCGCGCAGTGATCAAAATGATGAAATTCAGAGGGTGCCGGCGAGGTCGCCGAAAATTCGTTCGATGCGTACGCGGGCGTCGGTCGCCTCGCTGACGGCCTGGATGTATTGGCTGCGAGCGGCGATCAGCGTGCGCTGAGCGTCAAGCACATCAAGGAAGCCGAATTTGCCCATTTCGAAACCGCGTGTGGCGCTGTCCACCGCACTTTGCGCGGCGGGCAGGATGGTCTGATCGAACGCCTGGACTTCGCCGTTGGCGGTCTGCCATTGCTCAAGACTGGTCTGGATTTCCGTGCGCAGACGCAACTCGGTGGCGTTGCGCAGATCCCGCGCCTGATCGCTGCGACGTGCTGCTGCGAGCACGTTGCCCTGATTGCGGTTGAACAACGGAATCGGCATCGACAACCCGACCACGTTGACCCGCTCGCGCTCGGTTTCGCTGTATTGGCTGCCGATGCTCACGGTCAGATCGGGAATCCGCTGCGACTTTTCCAGCCCCAACGACGCTTCGCGCTGATCGATCTGCAACTTGGCCAGACGCAGCTCGGCGGTCTCGTTCAAACGTTCAAGCAAACGCGTGGGTGGCGGCACGCTGGCAAGTTTTGGCGTGGCCGATTGCACCGTGGTCGAGGGCGGCAACGGCGCGCCCATGACCTGCGCCAATTGTTGCCAGGCGTTGGCCTGATCGCGCTCGGCGCGGCTGAGTTCCAGGCGCACTTCGGAGAGTTGCACCTGCGCTCGCGTGCCTTCGACCGGCGACGATTTGCCGGCCTCGATCCGCCCCTTGGCCACACGCAAACCGTGCTCGGCCAGTTCCCTGGATTGGCGGGACAACTGCAAGCGTTGTTGCGCGGTCTGGGCATTGTTGAAGGCTTGAATCACGTCGGCGCGCAAGGCATTGCGCTTGCGCTCCAGCTCGATCCCGGCGGCATCCTGCGCACGACTGGCGACGTCGATTCGTGCCCCGCGTTTGCCGCCAAGTTCTATCGGCTGGCTGAGCATCACCGTGGTGGTGCGCGAGTTGCGTCGGGTGTCTTCAGCTTCCCACGACACTTCGGGGTTGGGGATCAGGCCAGCCTGTTTGCGGTCGCCCTCGGCGATGCCGATTTCCCATTGCGCGGCGGCAAATTCCGGGTTGCCGGCGAAGGCGCTTTGCAGGGCTTGATCCAGCGTCAGGGTCGATGCGTTGGCAAGACTGCTACTGGCCAACAACAGGATGCCGCTGGCTGCTTTTTTCAGGCGTGATCGCGCCGTCAGTTGTATTAAACCGGGCAATGAGAGACTTCCTTTATTCAAGAATCTTTGATGCCGCCACGGTAGGGTTTTGAACTTATCGACAAGGTGACTGGAACATTACAAATCCGTTATCCACGGTTTGCCGAAGTTGTTTTGCTCTAGGATGCAGAGTGCCAACGGTGTTGCCGCAATACATGGAAACAAATACACAGAAGTTATCTGCCGAACAGCACTTGCCGAAATCGAAGTCATGAGGATTTTGGATTTTTGCTGCGGCAGGCTGTCGCAGACGTCCGATTTAAAGGCCTCAATTGTTGACTCTGTAGCCACTTCAGCCTTTACCGTGCACGCCACTCAGTTATTGAAACCCGTCTGGAAGCCCCTACAAAAACAACAACTTTCCCGGCCACCTTAATTAAATATCCATTAAATAAAAGTGGTGATAGATCATGCGAATCCTTGTCGTCGAGGACGAGCTTAAAGCTGCCGAATACTTGCATCAGGGTTTAACCGAAAGTGGCTATATCGTTGACCACGCGGCCACTGGCGCGGATGGTTTGCATCTGGCGCAACAACAAGCGTACGACCTGATAATTCTCGATGTGAACCTGCCGGAACTCGACGGTTGGGGCGTGCTGGAACAACTGCGTCGAACCCATTCCACGCGGGTGATGATGCTTACCGCACGCGGGCGTCTGGCGGACAAGATTCGCGGCCTCGATCTGGGCGCCGATGACTATCTGGTCAAGCCGTTCGAGTTCCCGGAACTGTTGGCGCGAGTGCGTACGCTGATGCGCCGCAGCGAAAATATTCCGGTGCCGCAGGTGCTGAAAGTCGCTGATCTGGAGCTTGATCCGGGCCGTCATCGTGCGTTCCGTGGCGAGCAACGGATCGACCTGACCACCAAGGAATTCGCTCTGCTGCATCTGCTGATGCGCCAATCCGGCGAAGTGCTGACCCGCACGCAGATTATCTCGCTGGTATGGGACATGAATTTCGACTGCGACACCAACGTGGTCGAAGTGTCGATCCGCCGCCTGCGGGCAAAAATCGATGACCCGTTCGACAACAAGCTAATCCATACCCTGCGCGGTGTCGGCTATGTGCTGGAGGCGCGGGAATGAAGCCGGCCAGCCTGTCGATGCGTCTGGGTTTGACGGTGAGTATTCTCGGCGCACTGTTGGTGGTGTTTCTGGCGATTCTTGCGTATTTCGCCCTGACCCATGAGTTGAATGCGCTGTCCCGAGACAGCCTGGAAAAGAAGATGGCCCAGGTCGAGCACAGCCTGTCGCTGTACGTCGATGCCAATGAAGTCAGTGGCAAACCGCACATTCTGCTCGATCAGGTGATGGGCCATGACAACCTCACGCTGACGATTTATGCCCCGTCGAATCTGCGCTCGCCGCTGCTGAAATCCGGTTCGGGTCTGAGCGATCCACGGGTTGAACTGAAAGCCGTGCGGGCCGCCACCGATCAACTGAACTACTCGGAAAGCTTCGACGCGGATGATGCGAAATTCCTCACGCTGTCCAAACTGATCCGCCTCAAGGACGGCAGCAGCGTGCCGGTACTGCTGTCGATGGACAACGCCCACGATCAGGCCCTGCTCAGCGCCTATCTGCGCTCGACGCTGATTGCCTTGCCGCTGTTGCTGATGTTCATCGGCCTGACCGCGTGGGGCGCGGTGCAACGCGGGCTCGCGCCGTTACGCGAATTTCGCAAAGTGGCGGCGATGGTCTCGACTCAGGATCTCGATCATCGGCTGTCAGTAGTGAACATGCCGCAGGAACTCAGTGAACTGGCGCGGGGTATCAACTTCATGCTGGATCGGCTGGACGCGGGCGTGCAACAGCTTTCGCAGTTCTCCGATGATCTGGCCCATGAACTGCGCACACCGATCAATAACCTGATGGGCAAGGCGCAGGTGACCCTGTCCCGCGAGCGCACGACCGAGGAATATCAGGACGTTCTGGTGTCGTGTACCGAAGAGCTGGAGCGAGTGGCGCGGATTGTTTCGGACATGCTGTTTCTCGCGCAGGTCAGTCATCCGTCGGCACTGGCGCCGTTCGAGTCAGTTGCTCTGGAGGAAGAGGTGTCGAAGGTGGCCGAGATGTTTTCACTGTCGGCGCAGGACAAGCAGATCCGTTTGAAGGTGCTGGGTAGCGCGCAGGTATTGGGTGATCGATTGATGATTCAGCGGGCGATTTCGAATTTGCTGTCCAACGCGCTGCGCCACTGCCCGAGCGGGAAAGCCGTGACGCTACTGATCGAGCAAGGCGCGACTCAGGCGTCGTTGCTGGTGAGCAATCCCGGTGCGGGGATTGAGGCGCAGCATCTGCCGTATCTGTTTGATCGTTTCTACCGAGTGGACAGCAGCCGCTCACGCTCGCAGGGCAGCACCGGGTTGGGCCTGGCCATCGTCCGTTCGATCATGAGCCTGCATCAGGGTGTGGCCGAAGTAAAAAGCCTGCCTGGCGCGATGACCGTGTTCCGCCTGGGATTTCCTGCGGCGACGCCAACGGCCCCATCGCTTGCAGGCAAGCTCCCACAGTGATCCGGGGTGGGTTGGGCCTGGCCATCGTTCGTTCGATCATGAGCCTGCATCAGGGTGTG
>NZ_JBIUXX010000059.1:2636-16473 GCF_044744235.1 Pseudomonas sp. NPDC087346 | reverse complement strand
CCCCATCGCTTGCAGGCAAGCTCCCACAGTGATCCGGGGTGGGTTGGGCCTGGCCATCGTTCGTTCGATCATGAGCCTGCATCAGGGTGTGGCCGAAGTAAAAAGCCTGCCTGGCGCGATGACTGTGTTCCGCCTGGGCTTTCCTGCGGCGACGCTAACGGCCCCATCGCTTGCAGGCAAGCTCCCACAGTGATCCGGGGTGGGTTGGGCCTGGCCATCGTTCGTTCGATCATGAGCCTGCATCAGGGTGTGGCCGAGGTGAAGAGCTTGCCAGGTGCAATGACCGTGTTCCGTCTGGGATTTCCTGCGGAGACGCCAACGGCCCCATCGCTTGCAGGCAAGCTCCCACAGTGATCTCTGGTGTATTCAGGTTTTGTGGGCACCTCAATATTTTGTGGGAGCAAGGTTGAGCACTTGATTTGTGAACACCATAGAAACCTGTGGGAGCTGGTGTATTCAGGTTTTGTGGGCACCTCAAAGTCTTGTGGAAGCAAGATTGAACACCTGATTTGTGAACACCACACAAACCTGTGGGAGCTGGCCTGCCAGCGATGGCGGTGGATCGGGCAGCAAAAAAAAACGGCACCTTACGGTGCCGCTTGCATTTCCCGACTCAGCTTTTACTTACGCGCATCCGCCCACGACTTGAGCAGTTCGTTGTAGCTCACGGTCTCGCCCTGCGGCTTCTCGTTCGCCAGTTTCGGTTTCGGCGCGCCCGGTTGATCAAACCAGTATTGCGCGTCGCGTTCCGGGTTCATTTTCGGTGCGCAAACAGCCTGAGCCTTGGAGCGTTCGAGGCGCGTCATGATCGCGTCCTGATCCTTGGCCAGACCATCCAGTGCCTGTTGCGGCGTTTTCTCGCCGCTCGCCGCTTCAGCAATGTGGCTCCACCACAGTTGTGCCAGACGCGGGTAGTCCGGCACGTTGGTCCCGGTCGGGGTCCATTGCACGCGGGCCGGGCTGCGGTAGAACTCGACCAGACCACCGAGCTTCGGCGCCAGATCGGTCATTGCCTGCGAGTTGATGTCCGACTCGCGGATCGGCGTCAGGCCGACGATGGTTTTTTTCAGCGATACGGTTTTCGAGGTCACGAATTGCGCGTACAGCCACGCCGCGAGTTTCTGTTTCTCAGGCGTGGATTTCATGAACGTCCACGAGCCCACGTCCTGATAACCGAGCTTCATGCCCTCTTCCCAGTACGGCCCACGCGGCGACGGCGCCATCCGCCATTTCGGCGTGCCATCGGCGTTCATTACCGGCAGACCGGGCTTGGTCATGTCGGCGGTGAACGCGGTGTACCAGAAGATCTGCTGGGCGATGTTGCCCTGCGACGGCACCGGGCCGGATTCGGAGAAGGTCATGCCCGCCGCTTCCGGTGGAGCGTAGGCCTTGAGCCAATCGACGTATTTCTGCGTAGCAAACACCGCCGCCGGGCCGTTGGTATCGCCGCCGCGGGTCACGCTGGAACCGACCGGATGGCAATCCTCGACACGAATCCCCCACTCGTCCACCGGCAAGCCGTTCGGCAGGCCTTTGTCGCCGCCACCCGCCATGGAGAACCAGGCATCGGTGAAGCGCCAGCCCAGCGACGGGTCTTTCTTGCCGTAGTCCATGTGCCCGTAAACGCGCTTGCCGTCGATTTCCTTGACGTCTTCGCTGAAGAATTTGGCGATGTCTTCATAGGCCGACCAGTTCACCGGCACGCCCAATTCATAGCCGTACTTTTCCTTGAACTTGGCTTTCAGATCCGCACGCTCGAACCAATCGGCGCGGAACCAGTAAAGATTGGCGAACTGCTGGTCGGGCAGCTGATAAATCTTGCCGTCCGGCGCGGTGGTGAACGAGATGCCAATGAAGTCCTTGATGTCGAGGGTCGGCGAGGTGAAGTTCTTGCCTTCGTTGGCCATCAGGTCGGTGATCGATTCGGTCTTGCCGTAACGGAAGTGCGTGCCGATCAGGTCCGAGTCGTTGACCCAGCCGTCATAAATATTTTTGTCCGACTGCATCACCGTCTGCATTTTTTCCACCACGTCGCCTTCCTGCAGCAAGTCGTGGGTGAGCTTGATCCCGGTGATTTCGGTGAAGGCCTTGGCCAGCACCTTGGACTCGTATTCGTGAGTGGTCAGGGTTTCCGAAACGACCTTGATTTCCATCCCGCGAAACGGCTCGGCGGCCTTGATAAACCACTTCAGTTCTTCGAGCTGCTGTTCAGCCGTCAGGGTCGATGGCTTGAATTCACTGCCGATCCATTTTTTTGCGGCATCTTCGTAGGCATCGGCCCAGGCAGACGCGCTCAAACCGCTGAGTGCGAGCATGGCTGCCAAAGAAATGCTATGTCGCAGCTTATTGTTGTTATCGAACATAGAGACCTCCTGTTTAAGATTTCGGAGCAGTTTTGCCGAGCGATTCGACTAGCCCCAACGCATCACAGCCAACAGCCACACCAGGGAAATCGCGGACGCGACCCAGATGCTCCAGTCGGTGGCGCCGATTACCAGCAAATGCAGGTAGGCGCTGCCGAGAAGACCGATAAACAAACGATCACCACGGGTGGTGGCAATCGGTAGAAAACCTCGTCGCAGGATGCTCGGCGAACGCAGCTCCCAAGTGGTCATGCCCACCAGCAGCAGGCCGATGACGATGAAGAAAATCGCGGTGGGTGTGGTCCAGCTCATCCATTCCATCATCAGTTCCTCAGACCCGACCGAGGGCAAAGCCCTTGGCCACGTGGTTGCGAACAAACCAGATCACCAGCATGCCCGGCAGAATGGTCAACACCCCCGCCGCTGCCAGCACGCCCCAGTCGATACCGGAAGCCGAGACCGTGCGGGTCATTACGGCGGCAATCGGCTTGGCGTTTACCGAGGTCAACGTGCGCGCAAGCAGCAGTTCGACCCAGGAAAACATGAAGCAGAAAAACGCCGTGACACCGATACCGGAACCGATCAGCGGGATGAAAATCTTCACGAAGAATTTGGGAAAGCTGTAGCCATCGATGTAGGCGGTTTCGTCGATCTCCTTGGGCACGCCGGACATGAAACCCTCCAGAATCCACACCGCCAGCGGCACGTTGAACAGGCAATGCGCCAGCGCCACCGCAATGTGCGTATCGAACAGACCAATCGACGAATACAACTGGAAGAACGGCAGCAAAAATACTGCTGGTGGCGCCATGCGGTTGGTCAGCAGCCAGAAGAACAGGTGTTTGTCACCGAGAAAGCGGTAACGCGAGAACGCATACGCCGCTGGCAGCGCCACGCTCAGGGAAATCACCGTGTTCAGGCTGACGTACCACAGCGAGTTGATGTAACCGTTGTACCAACTCGGATCGGTGAAGATCACCTTGTAGTTCGCCAGCGTGAAGTCCTGTGGAAAAAGCGTCAGGCCACCGAGGATTTCGGTGTTGCTCTTGAAGGACATGTTCAGCAGCCAGTAGATCGGCACCAGCAGGAACAGGATGTAGATCAGCAACGGGATAAGCTTTCTTTTGCTCATGGCCGGGCCTCAGCGGTTGGCGTCGGAGTGAGTCATGGCGGTGTAGAACAGCCAGGACACCAACAGGATGATCAGGAAGTACACCAGCGAAAACGCCGCTGCCGGACCGAGGTCGAATTGGCCTACAGCCATCTGAGTCAACGTCTGACTGAGGAAGGTCGTGGCGTTGCCAGGCCCGCCACCGGTGAGCACAAACGGCTCGGTGTAAATCATGAAACTGTCCATGAAGCGCAGCATCACCGCGATCAGCAGCACGCTTTTCAGCTTGGGCAATTGAATGTGGCGGAACACCGCCCACGCCGAGGCCCGGTCAATCCGCGCCGCCTGGTAATACACGTCAGGAATGGCGCGCAACCCGGAGAAACACAGCAGCGCCACCAGCGAAGTCCAGTGCCAGACGTCCATCACCAGCACCGTGACCCAGGCGTCCATGGTATTGGCCGCATAGTTGTAGCTGATGCCCATCGCATTGAGGCTCGACCCGAGCAAACCGATGTCGGCGCGGCCAAAAATCTGCCAGATCGTGCCGACCACGTTCCACGGGATCAGCAACGGAATCGCCAGAATGATCAGCACCACCGACGACCAGCGGCCCTTGGTCGGCATGGTCAGGGCGACGGCAATGCCCAGCGGAATCTCGATCAACAACACGCAGGCCGAGTAGATGAACTGGCGCAGCAACGAGTCATGCAGACGCGGATCGAGCAGTACTTGCTTGTACCAGTCGGCGCCGACGAAGTAGCGGCTGGACTGGTCAAAGATGTCCTGCACCGAGTAATTGACCACGGTCATCATCGGGATCACCGCACTGAACGCCACCAGCAGAAACACCGGCAACACCAGCCACCAGGCCTTGTTGTTCTGCACCTTGTTCATGGCTGCACCTCTTCGCTGGCTTCGAGCAGAAACTCATCGGCGTAGACCATCAGCCATTGCGCCGGAAAACTGATGTACGCCGTGCCCTGCGGCACCGGTTTATCTTCGGCGAGCCGCACTTTCAACGGCGCGCCGTCGAGGTCGAGGGTCATGATCTTGTAGGTGCCGAGGTCTTCGACGTGTACGACACGTGCCTGCATCGCGTCATCAAACGGCTCGTCCCAGACATGAATGAACTCCGGACGGATGCCGACCTTCAGATTTTTCCACTGACCGTGTTCGATATGGCGCTGCAAGGCGTCGGACAACGGCAGATGCGTCGAAGCGAAACCGACGCCACCGGGTTGCAACTGCACCTCAATCAGATTCATCCCCGGGCTGCCGATGAAATATCCGACAAAGGTGTGGCTCGGTCGCTCGAACAATTCCCGTGGCGTGCCGAACTGCACGATCTGCCCGCCGTACATCACCGCGATCTTGTCGGCGAAGGTCGAGGCTTCCAGTTGATCGTGGGTGACGTAGACCATGGTGATGTTGAACTGCTCGTGGATCTGTTTGAGCTTGCGCCGCAGCTTCCATTTGAGGTGCGGGTCGATCACCGTCAGCGGCTCGTCGAAGAGGATTGCCGAGACGTCGTCGCGCACCAGGCCACGGCCCATCGAGACTTTCTGTTTTTCGTCGGCGGTGAGGTTGCGCGCCTTCTTGCTCAGCAGGTTTTGCAGGTCGAGGACTTCGGCGATTTCCTGAACCTTGCTGTGCACTTTCGCCTCGGCCATGCCCTGATTGCGCAGGGGAAATGCGAGGTTATCGAACACGGTCATGGTGTCGTAGACCACCGGAAACTGGAAAACCTGGGCGATGTTGCGCTTCTCCGGCGTCAGGTCGTTGACCGCTTTGCCGTCGAATAACACATGGCCCTGCGAGGGGCTGAGCAGCCCGGAAATGATGTTGAGCAAGGTCGATTTGCCGCAACCCGAAGGCCCGAGCAAGGCGTAAGCACCGCCCTGTTCCCAAATGTGATCCATCTCGCGGATCGCATAATCATCAGGCCCGCTCGGGGTTTTGCTGTAGCTGTGGGCGAGGTGCTGCAAGCGGATTTCGGCCATCAGGCAACCCTCGCGACACGCCGGCCCGGTGCTTGCACCAGTCGGCCCTGCGCATCGAAAACGAATAGTTTGTGGGTCGGGATGTAGATGCGGATCGGCGCATCGACGTCGTACTCGTGAACCCCGGGCAAGTGCAGCACCAGCAGAAAATGCTCGTTGCGCACATGCAGGAAGGTTTCCGAACCGCTGATCTCGGCCACCTCGACCGTCACCGCCAGTTCCAGATCGTCATCGTTGCTCGGCACCAGCGAGATATGGCTGGGACGCACTCCGAAACGGAACTCGCCCTCGCCCACCGGACGCAGATCGACGTTCAACGGAAAGTGCACAAAATTGGCGAAGCTGACTTCGTTGCCGGCGATGCGTCCGGGCATCAGGTTGATCGGCGGCTCGGAGAACAATTCCGCCGCCAGTACGCTTTGTGGCTGGTGGTAAACCGAAGTCGAAACGCCGCTCTGGATCACCCGGCCTTCGTGAAGGATGGTTGTGGTGCCGCCCAGCGCCAGCGCTTCGTTGGGTTCGGTGGTGGCATAAATAGCGATGGTGTGGCGCGCCTTGAACAGTTCGCGCATTTCCTGGCGCAGCTCTTCGCGCAGCTTGTAGTCGAGGTTGACCAGCGGCTCGTCGAACAGAATCAGTTCGGCATCCTTGACCAGCGCCCGGGCCATGGCGGTGCGTTGTTGTTGACCACCGGACAGCTCCAGCGGATGACGCTGCAGGAACTTCTCGATGCGCAGCATCTTCGCGGTCTCCAGCACTTTGCTGTGGATGATGTCTTTCGACACACCCGCCTGACGCAGCGGCGAGGCGATGTTCTCGAACACGGTCATGGTCGGGTAATTGATGAACTGCTGATAGACCATCGACACGTTGCGCAGACGCACCGGGCGCTGGGTGACATCGACGCCGTTCATCAGAATGCGGCCGGTGTCGGGCTTGTCCAGACCGGCCATTAAACGCATAAGGCTGGTCTTGCCGGACAGCGTGCGGCCGAGCAAAACGTTGAAAGATCCGGCTTCGAATTTCAGGCTCGCATCGTCGATCCAGGTCTGGCCCTCGACGGTACGGCTGACGTGCTCCAGGGTGAGTGACATGGCTCGGCCTTTTTATTATTGGAGTCAAGCGACCTGTGCACTGGAGCGACATTCGTGCCAGAAATGGCAAGTGGTTGATTTGTGTTGAAAATCGCCGAAACGGCGGGTAACAGGCGTTCATTGCTGAACACATTTGAACAGTTCAACGATTGACAATGAACAATAGTGAACAACACTCTATGAACGCTTTTACCCGGTTCCCCTGTAGGAGTGAGCCTGCTCGCGATAGCGGTGTGTCAGTCCATGCAATTCTTTCTGATAGACCGCTATCGCGAGCAGGCTCACTCCTACAGTTGAGCGGCGCTGTTCTCGAAGTTTGTACCCATAACAACAATAAAAATCGCTGCATCAGAGGCCCACTGCCATGGCCGCACCTGCCCCGCCGCTTTCCCATGACGCCCTCGTGCAGAGTTCCTGGTCACGTTGTCGGGCGTTTGGCCTCAACCATCAAAGCGCTCCGGCGTTCGATCAGTTGCCGGCCTCGGGCATCGCGCACCTTCTCGACAGTCATCATTCGCTGGTGCAGACCACGCATCAGGAAGTGCTGCCCTATTACGAAAACATCCTCAGCAACTCCAACTGCCTGATCATGCTCGCCGACAATCAAGGCCAGGTGCTGACCTCATGGGGCACCCAGCGCTTTATCGAGCCGAATCTGGCCCGGGGGTTCAGCGCCGGCGCGAGCTGGATGGAGCGCTCCAGCGGCACCAATGCCATCGGCACCGCGCTGGCCTGCGAGCAAGCTGTGCACATCGAGCACGATGAACACTTCCTCAAGGCCAACCGTTTCATGACTGGCTCTGCCGCGCCGATCTTCGACGCCGAGCGCAAAGTGATCGCGGTGCTTGATGTGTCCAGCGACAGCTATCTGCCGCCATCGCACACGCTGGGCATGGTCAAGATGATGAGCCAGACCGTTGAAAACCGGCTGATCCTCAATCTGTTTCATGGCCAGCATTTTCAACTGACGTTCAACACCGGGTTGAGCAACCTCGACAGCCAATGGGCCGGGTTGTTGATCTTCGATGAGAGCGGTCAGGTGCTGTCAGCCAATCGCCGCGCTGACAATCTGCTCGGTGTGCGGTTGTCGCGGGTCAGTGTTGAGAGCCTGTTTCAGGTGTCGCTGCTGGAACTGCTCAATCAGCCCGACGGCTTGCCGTTTGCCTTGCAGACTTCTGGGCGCAACCGTTTTCAATGCGTGTTGAAGCGGCCTAAACAGGCACCGATTCAGCCCAGAGTGTTTATCGACGAAACCCAAGTCGTTGAGCCTCCAAAGGTTGCACCTTCGAGCGCCATCAGCCTGAACACCCTGCACTTCGGTGACAGTCGCGTGGAAAAAGCCGTGCGTCAGGCCGAACGCCTATTGGAGAAAGACATTCCGCTGCTGATCCACGGCGAAACCGGGGTCGGCAAGGAAGTCTTTGTCAAAGCGCTGCATCAGGCCAGTTCGCGCAGCAAACAGGCATTCATCGCCGTCAATTGCGCAGCGATCCCCGCCGAACTGGTTGAATCAGAACTGTTCGGCTACGAGAAAGGCGCGTTTACCGGCGCCAACCAGAAAGGCAGCATCGGCCTGATCCGCAAGGCAGACAAAGGCACGCTGTTCCTCGACGAAATCGGCGACATGCCGCTGCCGACCCAGGCCCGGTTGTTGCGGGTATTGCAGGAGCGTTGCGTACAACCGGTGGGCAGCAGCGAGTTGTTTGCGGTGGATCTGCGGATTATCTCCGCTACCAACCGTTCTTTAAGGGAGCAGGTACAACTGGGGCGGTTTCGTGAGGATCTGTATTACCGCATTGGCGGGTTGACCCTGGAGTTGCCGCCGCTACGTGAGCGAACGGATAAAGAAGCGCTGTTCAAACGGCTGTGGGAACAACATCGCGAGCCTGCACAGTGGGCCGGGCTGAGTCGCGAGGTGCTGGAATTGTTCGACCGCCATCCATGGCCGGGGAATTTGCGGCAAGTCAGCAGCGTGATGCAGGTGGCGCTGGCGATGGCCGAGGAACAACCGGTACGCCCGGAGCATCTGCCGGATGA
Source organism: Pseudomonas sp. NPDC087346 (assembly GCF_044744235.1). Taxonomy (NCBI): domain Bacteria; kingdom Pseudomonadati; phylum Pseudomonadota; class Gammaproteobacteria; order Pseudomonadales; family Pseudomonadaceae; genus Pseudomonas; species Pseudomonas sp. NPDC087346. Next base: position 7,865 of record NZ_JBIUXX010000059.1, on the reverse strand, counting down.
TTTTTTTGTCGATCTGGAGATGGAGCCGGTTGAGACGGCTGAGCTTTTGGCGGTTGATCTGAATGATGGTGAGGCGTTAAGCCGAGAGTTGCAGTTGGCCGGGGGGAATATTTCGCATCTGGCGCGGCGGTTGGGGGTTAGTCGTAACACCCTTTACAAGCGCTTGCGCCAATCGGAAAGCTGACTGCTGCGCAGTCAATTCGCGAGCAGGCTCGCTCCCACAGTGACCCATGTCGAACACAAGATATGTGAACACCACAAAACCTGTGGGAGCGGGCTTGCCCGCGATGGCGTCAGCCCTGTCACTAAAATATTTTTGCCAGCTCAACATTGACCGAACCGACTAGAATGTGACGAAATGTTTCAAGTTTTCGCCGCACTCCATTTGCCTCACAACTCCCGCCTCCTCATTCTCACGGTATAAGCGCTTTGACCAACATCTGTTCGACCGGCCTTGATATCGGTTTTGCCTCTCTGGATTACCTGCAAATCGGCATCCTTGGCATCATTCAAGGCATTACCGAGTTGCTCCCGGTTTCTTCAACCGCGCATATGCGCATCGTCCCCGCCCTGCTTGGCTGGCCAGATCCCGGCTCGGCGTTTTCTGCGGCGATGCAGTTGGCCGCTCTGGCGGCGGTGGTCAGTTATTTCTGGCGCGACGTCAGGCAGGTTGTCACCGGCAGTGTCGATGCGGTGCGCCAACGTGACTTCAACAATCAGTGGTTCATATTGGCGGTGGCGATCGTGTTGGCGACCATCCCCATTGGTATCGCCGGTTTGGCTTTATCTTCAACGCTCAACGCCTGCAACTCGCCATTGCGCGGCCTGATGGTGATCGGGATTTCCTGCGTGGTGATGGCGGTTTTACTGGCCGCTGCCGAGTTGAGTTGCCGCCATCGCCGCACCGTCGGTGAAATGCGTCTGCGTGATGCACTGATTGTCGGCATTGCGCAGATCGGCGCGCTGATCCCCGGGGTTTCGCGCTCCGGCTCAACGCTGACGGCAGCGCTGTTCCTCAACTTCAAACGTGAAGAAGCGGCGCGATTCTCTTTCCTGCTGGGGTTGCCGGCTATCGCATTGGCCGGTTTGAAAGAGCTGTGGGTGTTGTTCCATGCGCAACTGCCGGCGCAGGCGTGGGCGCATCTGGTTTTCGGTCTGGTGATCGCCAGCATCTCGGCGTTCTTCGCCATCTGGGGCCTGATGCGGTTTCTGGAGAAGTTCTCCACCTGGCCGTTTGTCATCTACCGCGCCGTGCTGGGGATTTTCCTGATTGTGGCGGTCAGTACCGGGCTGTTGAGCTAAACCCGATAAACAAAAACCCGCCTTGTGCGGGTTTTGTTTTTAATGCGAACCGGCATTTGTGCAATTCACCCAGCCCTTATGACGGGTAGACCGGCTCAACACTTGCGCTTGAGGCGACCCCCAATGTGCGCAGCCCGAACAGCACAACAACCACCATCACCAGCCCTGCAAATATCCCCACCGCAAACCCTGCTCGAGCGCCGTATGCATCGATGATCAGGCCAGCAAGCATGCCGCCGAGCGCTACGCCAATGCTGATGCCGGTGGTCATCCACGTCAGTCCTTCGGTGATTCTCGACGGTGGCAGAATGATCGTACCGAGATTCATCACCACGACCATCGTTGGCGCAAATGACATGCCTGCGATAAACAGCAGTCCGGAAAGGATGTAAACGTCCGGTGAAAAAATCGGCAATACGCCTGTCACTGCCGTCACCAATATGCCGATAAAGAACTGCTTTTCTATTGGTAACGAAACCCGGAGTGCGCCGAATGTCAGACCCGCGACCATGGAGCCGAACGCATAGGCTGCGAGGATAAAACTGGCGGACGCCGGCCAGCCTTCTGCGCTGGCGAAGGCAACCACGGCGACATCGATTGATCCGCCAATCACGCCCATCGCCAGCAGCGCGAATACGATGGTGCGAACACCGGGGATCAGCAATGTGGAAGATGTGCTGGTTTTGTTGCCAACGTGTACTTTCGGCTCTGTCTGGCGTTGCAGAAGAAACGCCGTCACCCCGACCGCCAGCAATGCGACGGCCACCAGAGGCCCGGCCTCGGCGAAGAAACTGACGCTCAAACCGATGGCCAGTGGCGGACCGACAATGTAAGCGAGTTCGGTCAAAACGGTGTCCAGAGAGAACGCCGTGTGTAATTGCGGCTTGCCACGGAAAAGCTGTGTCCAGCGCGCTCTGATCATCGAGGGCATGCTCGGCATTGTCCCCGCCAATGCAGCAAGAACGAAAAGCAATGCGGCGGGAGCCTCCAGGTAGACGGCAATAATCAGCGCCAGCAACATGACGATGCTGAAAGCGGTCACGACAGGCAGCACTCGACTCTGGCCGCGCTGATCGACGAGTTTCGATATGTGCGGGCCGAGCAACGCATTGGCCAGGGTAAACGTACCGGCGACTGCGCCGGCCAGCCAATAAACACCGGTTTTCTGCACCAGCATGGTAATGATGCCAATGCCGATCATTGCCTGCGGCAGTCGGGCAATAGAGCTCGCGAGTGCTAACCCCGTGGCGCCAGGTGTGGTTAGAAGCTCGCGATAGTGATTGGCCATGAATTTTCCATTTGGTATTTGGCGCTGATGAGCGTCCTGCTGCGTGCGACATCAAGACGTATGCGAACACCGAATGCAAGCCCTCACCCTGACCCTCTCCTTCCAGGAGAGGGTCAGGGTGAGGGGCTTTTCCGTTTCCAAACAAAAACCCGCACAAGGCGGGTTTTGTTTTAAACGAGCAGAGCTATCAGTCAGCCAGACGCCAGGTCGTACCGCCCTTGCCATCTTCCAGCACTACGCCCATCGCGGTGAGCTGGTCGCGGATGCGGTCGGATTCGGCCCAGTCCTTGCCGGCCCGAGCCGCCAGACGCGCAGCGATCAGCGCGTCAACTTCGGCTGCATCGACACGCCCTTCGGCGCCGGCTTGCAGGAAGTCATCGGCTTCGAGCTGCAACACACCGAGCACACTCGCCAGTTCTTTCAGACGCGCCGCCAGACCGGCCGCCGCATCGAGATAGCTCTCGCGCAGACGGTTGATCTCACGGACCATCTCGAACAGCACCGCGCAGGCTTCCGGCGTGCCGAAGTCGTCGTTCATCACCGTGGTGAAACGCTCGACGAAGGCTTCGCCGCCAGCCGGTGCAACGCTCGGCAGGCCTTTCAACGCGTGGTAGAAACGCTCGAGCGCGCCTTTGGCGTCCTTGAGGTTATCTTCCGAGTAGTTGATCGCGCTGCGGTAATGGCTCGACACCAGCAGGTAACGCACGACTTCCGGGTGGTACTTTTCCAGCACGTCACGAATGGTGAAGAAGTTGTTCAAGGACTTGGACATCTTCTCGCCATTGATGCGAATCATGCCGCAATGCATCCACGCGTTGGCGTAGGTCTTGCCAGTGGCCGCTTCGCTCTGGGCGATTTCGTTTTCGTGGTGCGGGAACTCGAGGTCACTGCCGCCGCCATGAATGTCGAAAGTCTCGCCGAGGCAGCAGGTGGACATCACCGAGCACTCGATGTGCCAGCCCGGACGCCCGGCGCCCCATGGCGATTCCCAGCTTGGCTCGCCCGGCTTGGTGGCTTTCCACAGCACGAAGTCGAGCGGGTCCTGCTTGGCTTCGTCGACTTCGATCCGCGCACCGATGCGCAGGTCTTCGATCTTCTTGCGCGACAGCTTGCCGTAACCCATGAACTTGGCGACGCGGTAGTACACGTCGCCATTGCCCGGGGCGTAAGCGTAACCCTTGTCGATCAGCGTCTGGATCATGCTCAGCATGCCCGGAATGTGATCGGTGGCACGCGGTTCCATGTCCGGCTTCTTGATGTTCAGGCGCGCTTCATCTTCGTGCATCGCGGTGATCATGCGCTCGGTCAGCGCGTCGTACGGCTCGCCGTTTTCGCGGGCACGATTGATGATCTTGTCTTCGATGTCGGTGATGTTGCGCACGTAGGTCAGGTTGTAACCGCTGAACCGCAACCAGCGGGTCACCAGGTCGAACGCGACCATGCTGCGGCCGTGGCCAATGTGGCAGTAGTCGTACACGGTCATCCCGCAGACGTACATGCGCACATTGTTGCCATCAAGCGGCTTGAAGACTTCTTTGCTCTTGGTGAGCGTGTTGTAGATCGTAAGCACGTTGGTTTCCTTGACGCTAAATCACTGGCCCCACGAATCACGCAGGGTCACGGTACGGTTGAATACCGGCTGACCTGGCTTCGAGTCCTTGATATCCGCAACGAAGTAGCCTTCGCGCTCGAACTGGAAACGGTCTTCCGGCTGTGCATTGCCAAGCGATGGCTCAGCACGACAACCGGTCAGCACTTGCAGTGAGTCAGGGTTGATGTTGTCGAGGAAACTCGCGCTGTCTTCAGCCTTCTCAGGGTTGGCCGAACGGAACAGACGATCGTACAGACGCACTTCGCACTCGATGCTGGCAGCGGCCGGCACCCAGTGGACCACGCCTTTGACCTTGCGGCCTTCAGGGTTCTTGCCGAGGGTCTCCGGGTCATACGAGCAACGCAGTTCGACGATGTTGCCATCGGCGTCCTTGATCGCTTCGTCGGCACGGATCACGTAGCTGCCGCGCAGACGCACTTCACCGGCCGGCTCCAGGCGCTTGTAGCCTTTTGGCGGCTCTTCCATGAAGTCGTCACGGTCGATGTAGATTTCCCGGGCGAATGGCAGTGCGCGCACGCCCAGCTCTTCTTTCTGCGGATGACGCGGAAGCTCAAGGTTCTCGACCTGGTCTTCCGGGTAGTTGGTGATCACCACCTTCAACGGACGCAGCACGCACATGGCGCGCGGAGCGTTCTGGTCCAGATCCTGACGGATGCTGAACTCGAGCATGCCGAAATCGACGACGCCGTCAGAACGATTGGTGCCGATCATGTCGCAGAAATTGCGGATCGACGCAGGCGTGTAGCCACGGCGACGGAAGCCCGACAGCGTAGACATCCGCGGATCGTCCCAACCGAATACGTGTTTTTCGTCAACCAGTTGCTTGAGCTTGCGCTTGCTGGTGATGGTGTAGTTGAGGTTCAGACGGCTGAACTCGTACTGACGCGGATGCGCCGGCACTGGCAGTGCGTCGAGGAACCACTCGTACAGCGGACGATGGCTTTCGAACTCCAGGGTGCAGTTCGAGTGTGTTATGCCTTAGTTGGGATCTGAATTAACTTGTTTTTAGTCGTTTTTCGGTTTGATT
>NZ_JBIUXX010000059.1:0-2626 GCF_044744235.1 Pseudomonas sp. NPDC087346 | reverse complement strand
ACTGACCGTGGGTGAAGTCGTAGTTCGGGTAGATGCACCACTTGTCACCGGTCTGGTGGTGATGCGCGTGACGGATGCGATACATGATCGGGTCGCGCAGGTTCATGTTCGGCGAGGCCATGTCGATCTTCGCGCGCAGGACGCGAGCGCCGTCCGCGAACTCACCGGCACGCATGCGGGCGAACCAGTCGAGGTTCTCTTCAACCGAACGGTCGCGGAACGGGCTGTTCTTGCCCGGCTCGGTCAGGCTGCCACGGTATTCCTTGGCCTGCTCGGGGGTCAGATCGTCAACGTAGGCCTTGCCGGCCTTGATCAACTCGACCGCCCAGTCGTGCAACTGGTCGAAATACTGCGAGGCGTAGCGCACTTCGCCGGACCATTCGAAGCCCAGCCATTTGATGTCGCTTTCGATCGCGTCGATGTATTCCTGGTCTTCCTTGGCCGGGTTGGTGTCGTCGAAACGCAGGTGCGTGACGCCGCCGAACTCCTGGGCCAGGCCGAAGTTCACGCAGATCGACTTGGCGTGGCCGATGTGCAGATAGCCGTTGGGCTCAGGCGGGAAACGGGTAACGATCTGAGTGTGCTTGCCCGAGTCCAGGTCTGCCTGGATGATCGGCCGCAGGAAATTGACCGGCACGGCGGGGCCGGACTTGGCATTCGAGGTAGGGTCGACAGTGGGCTTGCTCATAGGATCCTTGACTTACAGGTGCGCGGCCGCAGAGGGGGCCAGACAAAACAAAGCCGCTATCATAGCCGATGCTGTCAAGGGGCTGACAGAGCAGGCCCTATAAAGGAACGCATTTAATCGCCGGGATTTGAAAAACAGCCTCGAAATTCGCGCCTGTCACGCTAAACTGCGCACCTTGGCCCAAGCAGGCTGAACCGGTTGCGGGACTTAATGTCCCAAAACCACGAATTCTTTATGAAATGCTTCATTGAAAAAGAGCACCGATCATGACTCAAGTCAAACTGACCACCAACCATGGCGACATCATCATCGAACTGAACGCTGAAAAGGCGCCGATCACCGTCGCCAACTTCATCGAATACGTTAACGCCGGTCACTACGAAAACACCGTTTTCCACCGTGTTATCGGTAACTTCATGATCCAGGGCGGCGGTTTCGAGCCAGGCATGAAGGAAAAGAAAGACAAGCGTCCAAGCATTCAAAACGAAGCTGACAACGGCCTGCCGAACGAGAAGTACTCCCTCGCCATGGCCCGCACCATGGAGCCACATTCGGCTTCCGCGCAGTTCTTCATCAACGTCGCTGACAACAGCTTCCTGAACCACAGCGCCAAGAACACCCAGGGTTGGGGCTACGCGGTATTCGGTAAAGTGACCGCCGGTACTGACGTTGTCGACAAGATCAAAGGTGTTTCGACCGGTTCCAAATCTGGCCACCAGGACGTACCAAACGACGACGTGATCATCGAGAAAGCCGAGATCATCGAAGCGTGATATTGCTGATTTCAGACTTGCATCTGGAAGAGGAGCGCCCGGACATCACCCGGGCGTTTCTGGATTTGCTCGCCGGACGCGCCCGCTCGGCGAGTGCGTTGTACATTCTGGGCGACTTTTTCGAGGCGTGGATTGGCGACGATGCCATGACCCCGTTCCAGCGTTCCATCTGCCAGGCCTTGCGCGAACTCAGCGACAGCGGCACGGCAATTTTTCTGATGCACGGCAATCGCGACTTCCTGCTCGGCAAGGCTTTCTGCAAAGAAGCCGGCTGCACGCTGCTGAAGGACCCGAGTGTCGTGCAGTTTTACGGCGAGCCGGTGCTGCTGATGCACGGCGACAGTCTGTGTACCCGCGACATCGGCTACATGAAACTGCGCCGTTACCTGCGTAACCCGATCACCCTGTTCATCCTGCGTAACCTGCCCTTGAGCACCCGCCATAAACTGGCGCGCAAACTGCGCAGTGAAAGCCGTGCGCAGACGCGGATGAAGGCCAATGACATTGTCGATGTCACGCCTGAGGAGATTCCACGGACCATGCAGGAATACGGGGTGAAAACCCTGATTCACGGGCATACCCATCGTCCGGCGATCCACAAGCTGCAGCTCGGCGAGCAGGCAGCGAAGCGGATTGTGCTGGGGGATTGGGATCGTCAGGGCTGGGCGTTGCAGGTGGATGAGAACGGATTTGCGTTGGCACCGTTCGACTTCGCCCCGCCGCCCGCACTACCCGCCCCCGTTAACTGACGAAGCCCAAAACCAATGTAGGAGTGAGCCTGCTCGCGATAGCGGTTTCACATTCAACATCTCTGTTGACTGATCCATCGCTATCGCGAGCAGGCACACTCCTACAATTGACCGTGTTTGGGATCAGTGACCGCTGGCAGCCGGCCCTGCCTTGGCCGCAAACGGTGGTTTCGCCAGGACCGTTCGACTTCGCCCCACCGCCACAGCTGTCAGCCCCCCATTAACTGACAAAACACAAAACCAATGTAGGAGTGAGCCTGCTCGCGATAGCGGTTTCACATTCAACATCTCTGTTGACTGATCCATCGCTATCGCGAGCAAGCACACTCCTACAATTGACCGTGTTTGGGATCAGTGACCGCTGGCAGCCGGCCCTGCCTTGGCCGCAAACGGTGGTTTCGCCAGGACCGTTCGAC
>NZ_JBIUXX010000058.1:0-36109 GCF_044744235.1 Pseudomonas sp. NPDC087346 | reverse complement strand
ACCCGCCCCTTAGGAAATCCTGATGCTGGACTCGTTACTCGTTCCCACCGCAATCGTTGCCTTGGCCGAAATCGGCGACAAGACGCAACTGCTCGCGCTGATTCTCGCCGCCCGCTTCCGCAAACCGTGGCCGATCATCGCCGGTATCGTCGCCGCCACCCTGGCCAACCACGCAGCAGCCGGTGCGGTAGGCGCCTGGTTCGGCAGCTTCTTCTCGAATGCGACGCTGCACTGGATTCTGGCCGCAAGCTTCACCGCCACCGCGCTGTGGACCTTGGTCCCGGACAAAATGGACGACGATGAAACCAGCACCGCGCGCAAGTTCGGGCCCTTCCTGACCACGCTGATCGCGTTCTTCCTTGCCGAAATGGGCGACAAGACTCAGGTCGCAACAGTGATGCTCGCCGCGCAATACCCGGATCTGTGGCTGGTGATTATCGGCACCACCGCAGGCATGTTGATTGCCAACGTACCAGTGGTTCTGGCGGGTAACTTTGCCGCAGACAAACTGCCACTGACCCTGATCCGTCGCCTCGCGGCCTCGGCGTTCATGATTCTGGCAGTGGTTGCGGTGTACAAGGCGATGCAGAGCAGTGGCTGGGTTTAACCCGCACCCCTGATTTGGCAATGACCTGTGGCGAGGGGATTTAACGAAACGTCGCACCGCCCCGTTCGGCTGCGTAGCAGTCGCAAAATCACTGTTTGCGGTGTGCCTTACACACCCGACCAGCATTTTTGGGGGTGCTTCGCACCCCAACGGGGCGGTGCGACGTTTCGCTAAATCCCCTCGCCACAATAGGTCCCCTCAGCCCATACATCCGATCATTCACAGAAACTGCGATGGACTCAGGATTTAGGGGCTTGTTCGTACAGCGGCATGACCTTCGGAATCGCTGCCTGCAACGAGGCAATTCGGCTGGCCGACGCCGGGTGAGTGCTCATGAACTCTGGCGGCGAACCTTCCGAAGCCTTGCTCATCTTGTTCCACAAGGTGATCGCCGCGTTCGGGTTGTAGCCAGCGCGGGCCGCGAGTTCGAGGCCGATCAGGTCGGCTTCGTTTTCGTTGGCACGGCTGTTGGGCAAGGTCATGCCGTAGTTGGCCACGGTGTCGGCCAGCGCCAGACTGTCCTGACCCAGACCGAGCAACGCACCCGCGCCCTGCTTGGCCATTTCAATGCCGTAGGCCTTGGACATCGCTTCACGACCGTGCTCGCGCAGGGCGTGGGCGATTTCATGGCCCATGACAGCGGCGATTTCATCGTCGGTAAGCTTCAGGCTGTCGATCAGCCCGGTGTAGAAAATGATCTTGCCGCCAGGACCGCAGTTGGCGTTGAGTTCGTCGCTCTTGATCAGATTGACCTCCCATTTCCACTGCGCCGCATCCGGACGGAAGTTCGGTGCCTGAGCAATCAAGCGATCGGCAATTGCCTGAACCCGCTTGGCGTCACTGCTGGTCTTGTCCAGCACACCTTTGGTGGAAGCTTCGCCGACAGTCTTCTGATAGGACTGGGCATACATCTGGTCGACCTCTTGCGAGGACAGCATGCTGAACATGTACTGCTTGCGCTCCACACCCACGGCGCCGCCGCTGGTGGTGTTGACCGACTGACAACCGGCGAGCAACAGCGCCGCGCTCAGTGCACTAACAACCAATGTCTTGTTCATTCAAAAGCTCCCTGAAAACATGCCGCGTATCCTAGGCGGGTAATTGTATCGGCGCCAGATACAACAGACGTGCAGCAGCTACTTTCAGAAGACGCCCGCCACATCTGTAGGAAAAAATTCACACACCCCGCGCATGCCCTGTGCCACTGCGTCATGCAGCGATCCGTTTACGACATCCCCGCGCAATTGCCCCGCGCACCACTCATGGCGCAATGCCTGCTGCCGATACAACAGCGCAGACGTCCTCTTGCGTGCGGAGCTCCCATGAAGTTCAAGTCGATCCAGTTTTCCGTGGCCGCCCTGGCCGGCGCCATCGTGCTCAGCGTGGTTGCCGCGCTGGTGCTGTATGCGCTGTTTTCCGGCGCCCGCACCCAAGACATGGTGCAGCAACGCACCCAGGCGCAGTTCGAGCAGGTCATCGAGCAACGCCTGACGTCACTGGCGCAAACCCAGGTCAGTCAGATCCAGCGCGAACTTGAAGCACCGCTGTTGATTGCCGGCGGACTGGTGCGGGTCAACGCTCTGCTCGGCACGCCGGGCGCTGACGGTCAGCCACGCCTGACCGTCAGCCGTGAACAACTGATCAGCCTGATCAAAGAGAACGTCGAAAAGAATCCGAAGATTCTCGGCACCTACATCGGCTGGGAAAAAAACGCGCTGGACCACAACGACGCGGCCTACGTTGGCACCAGCGTTGTCGGCATCGACGCAGCCAACGGGCGCTTCCTGCCATGGTGGTTCCGCAATGACGACGGCACGCTGGGTCTCGACAAACTGGTGGACGTCGACGATCAAAAAGTCCTCTCGACCGGCGTGCGCGCCAGCGAGTATTACCTGTGTTCGAAAGAGAGCAAAAAATCCTGCGTGATCGATCCGGCCCCGTACAAGGTCGGCGACAAGATCGTCATGCTCGCCTCCTTTATTGAACCGATCATGCTCAACGGCACATTCCAGGGCATCGTCGGCGCCGACCTGTCGGTGAACTTCATTCAGGAAATGTTGCTCGGCGCCAGCCAGAAGCTCTATAGCGGTGCCGGGGAAATGGCCCTGATTGGCGGCAACGGGCGAATCGTTGCCTACACCAAAGACCCGAGTAAATTCGGCGAGAAGGTCAGCGACATCCTCGACAGCCAGCAGATCGCCAATATGGCCAATCTCAAGCGCGGCGAAGTCACCTACTCCGTCAACAAGGAAAAGGGTCGCATCGAGTTGTACCTGCCATTCGGCATTGGCCAGACCGATGCGCAATGGACATTGATGCTGCAATTGCCGTTGAACGCCGTGATGGCCGATCTGCAAAAACTTCAGGCTGACCTTGACGCTCAACGCAAATCCGACACCTTCGGCATGGCCATGGTCGGTTTGATCATCGCCGGTCTCGGCTTGCTGGTGATCTGGCTGGTTGGCCACGGCATCGCCAGGCCACTCAAGCAAATGGTCGCGATGCTCGACGATATCGCTCAGGGTGAAGGTGATTTGACCCGCCGCCTGAGCAGTGATCGCAGCGATGAACTGGGCTCGATCGCCAAAGGCTTCAACACCTTCCTCGCCAAGTTGCAGGCGATGATTACGCAAGTGGTGACCTCGGTGCAGAGCGTCAGCGATTCTTCGGAACACACCGCAGACATCGCCATCCGCACCAACATCGGCATCCAGAAACAAATGGCCGAGATTGATCAGGTGGCCACGGCGGTGCAGGAAATGACCGCCACCGCTCAAGACGTGGCGCGCAACGCGACTCAGGCTGCACAAGCGGCCAATCATGCGGATCAGGCAGCCAGCCAAGGCATGCAAATCGTGCGCGATACGTCGAATTCGATTGGCGTGCTCGCGGTGGAAATCGGCAAGGCTGTGGACGTGGTGCAAACGCTGGCCAAGGACAGCGAGAACATCAACGCGATCCTCACCGCGATTCGCGGGATCGCCGAACAGACCAACCTGCTGGCGCTCAACGCGGCCATCGAAGCGGCCCGCGCCGGTGAGCAGGGCCGCGGTTTTGCGGTGGTCGCGGACGAAGTACGCAATCTGGCGCAGAAAACCCAGAAAGCCACCGAAGAAATCCAGACCATGATCCAGCAACTGCAGCAGGGCACCCGCGATGTGGTGCGGGTCATGGAAGACAGCCAGAACCGCACCGACGAAAGCGTGCAGCACGCGGCGAAAGCAGCCGAGGCGCTGGAAACGATTACTCAGGCGGTGTCGGTGATCAACGACATGAACACGCAGATTGCCAGTGCCGCGGAGGAACAAAGCGCGGTGGCGGATGACATCAACCGCAACGTGATCAACATCGGGCAAGTGGCGAATGAAGTGGCTGGCGGGGCGGATGAGTCGAGTTCGGCGAGTGCCGATCTGACCAAACTGGCTGAGCAGCAGCGTCGGTTGATCAACCAGTTCAAGGTCTAAAAAGGCAAGATCAAAAGATCGCAGCCTTCGGCAGCTCCTACAGAGATCGGTGTAGGAGCTGCCGAAGGCTGCGATCTTTTTGCTTTTGATTTAACCCGGAGTCAGACACTCCGGCCCGTTGAGCTTGGGATCATTGACCATGTTCGCCAGCACCCGCTCGCGTAGCGCCGCAGGTTCACTGGCGAGCAAACCCTGCAAGACATGCAGCGGCGTCTCGGGATCGAGCCATGCGGCTTGCCCCGCCTCATCCAGAATCAACGGTCGACGCTGACTGGACGCAGGCTGAGTGATGACCGCCGTGCTCAGCCACACCTGCTCCTGCACCGGATACGCTTCCCAGATCGCCGCAAAAAACAGTGAAGAGCCCTCCCCCGGCGTCAGCCAGTACGGGCGCTTGCGCTGAGTGCCGCGCCATTCGTAAAAACCGTTGGCCGGCAGCAGGCAGCGGCGCAGGCGCAGGGCTTCGCGAAACATGGGCTGTTCGGCGACGGTTTCGGCCCGGGCATGCGCGGGGGTTTTCGACAGATCCGTCAGCCACGGTGGCGTCAGACCCCAACGGGCGCGGGCCAGCGTGCGCTGACCGTCGGGCTCGGCACGCAGCATCAACACCGAATCATTGGGGGAAATGTTCCACTGCGCCAGTTGATCGGCGGGAAAACCTGGCAGGGCCGCGAAGTCACGGTTCCAGCGAAACAGGGCATAACGTCCACACATGGGGCAACACGACTCTGGATAAAACGAACGTCAGCCTAACAGACCAGCGTACCGGGGAAGCTCTCCGGTTCATCGCCGGGCAGCGGCAGCGCGGCATTGTACGCGGTGATCAACTCGCGGGCGTACTCGGCCTGATCGTTATCGACGGATAACCCCAGCAGGCCGAAGATCGGCAGTTCGCCCGTGCCCCCGAGCAAATCGCGGCCCACCAGGTGCGCCTCGATACCTTCACTGGCGAGCATGCCTTGCAGCAACTCGCCTTCCATCAGGTTTTCCGGTTCGTAGATTCGCTGCATGCGCACCCCTCACTCGTTTTCACTACGGACGTCGAGAAACCATTCATCCTCATGAACCTGCAATACAAACGTGATCGGCCGGCAACACACCTGACAGTCCTCGATATAGGTCTGATCTCCCCCGGAGAGATCAACCGTAGTCTCGACCTCTTCACCACAATACGGACATTCATACTGTGCGTTCTCCAGCATCGCGGTCTCCCAAGTGACTTGTGCGTATAATCGCCGGTCTATTTGCAGGGCTATTTTTGTCTGGCTGACTTTTCAGACCGTGCCCCGTTGGTTTTCGATCAAAACCTTTACTTACCCTAGCCGTTTCTAACAAGAGAGCATGATGGGCGAATTCGATGCCATCCGACCTTACGACGACAGCGAAGTACCTGTGGTACTGGCAAGACTGCTCGGCGACAAGGCGTTTCTAGATATCCTCACCCACTTCCGCTTCCCGCGTTTCGCCGGTGCTTTCGGCTGGATGCTCAAACCACTTATAGCCCATCGACTGCGTCGTGAGTTCGCCGACGTGACATCGGTGGCGACTTTGCAGGACAAGGTCGAGTCTTACGTCGACCACACCATCGAGCGCGCCACCGACGGCGTGACCTATACCGGTGTCGAGCAATTCAAGTCCGGCAGCGCTTATTTGTTCATCGCCAACCACCGCGACATCGTGATGGACCCGGCCTTCGTCAACTACGCCGTGTATCACGCCGGCCTGCCGACCCCGCGCATCGCGATTGGCGACAACCTGCTGCAAAAGCCGTTTGTCAGCGATTTGATGCGTCTGAACAAGAGCTTCATCGTGCACCGCTCGATCACCGGGCGCCGCGAGAAGATGGCGGCGTATCAGTTGCTCTCGGCCTACATCAACCACTCGATCCGCAATGACTGCGCGTCGATCTGGATCGCTCAGGCCGAAGGCCGGGCCAAGGACGGCGACGACCGTACCGAGTCGGCGATCCTCAAGATGTTCCACATGAGCCGCAAGGACGAGCCGTTCGGCGAAGTCATTCAGTCGCTGAACGTGACCCCGGTGTCGATCAGCTACGAATACGATCCGTGCGATCAGGCCAAGGCTCGCGAACTGTATATCCGCGCCACCACCGGCACCTACGCCAAGGCGCCGGGCGAGGACGACGTAAGCATCGCCAAGGGCATCACTGGCTATAAAGGCCGCGTGCATGTGAACTTTGCCGCGCCGATTACTCAGCTGTTCGAAGACACCAAGCAATTGGCGGTCGAGATGGACAAGCAGATTCTCGGCGGCTATCGCCTGTTCCCGGTGCATTACCTGGCGTATGCGCAGTGGACCGATGCCGACCCGCAATTGCAGGTGCCGAAAGCCGCTGAAGTGTTCCCGGCGGATGAGTTGGCCAAGGCGCAGCAGGAATGGCAAAGCCGACTGGACGCCTGCCCGCAAGAGCACCGTCCGTATCTGGTGCTGCAATATGCGACGCCGGTGCGTAATCAGTATCGGGTGAAAGCAGGGTTGCCGCTGTAAAACAACAGCAAGATCAAAAGATCGCAGCCTGCGGCAACTCCTACAGGGGAATGATGTACACCCTGCAGGAGCTGCCGCAGGCTGCGATCTTTTGCTTTCAGAAGCGGGTGCTGATCCAGGAGACGATCAGGGCCAGGCCCAGGCAGACGAAGCCGAAGCGGTAGAAAAACCGGTTCATGCGCAAGGTCGCCCAGTCCATGATCGGCTCGGCGTTCGGCTGGGCTTGGCGTTGCGCGGCGATGCTGGCCATCGCCCGTTGCTCACGGCGGCGGGTAGCGTGCAGCAGCCAACTGCCCGGAAAGGCCAACAGCAGCGCCAGCAGGTTGATCAATTTGGCCGGATGGGTGGTAAACAGCGTCATCAAATGCAGCGACATCACAAACCTCAAACTAAACCGGTGTGGCAGACGCCAGACCGACGACCGCGCCGCGGATAATACCCAAACCTGCCTGCCCTGCCCCAGCCTTTGCGACAAATAACGCAACAATCGACCGATGGCTGTCCTGTGTCACAGCTTCGTCATGTAGATCAACCACCATGCGCGCCTCGAAACCCACATGGAACGCGACATGCTTCACGCCGAGAACCAGGACCGTCTTTACCTCATCACCCCCAGCGACGAACAACAGAACCTCGTCGGCAGCCTGGCCTTCAATGTTCAGGACCGTCACTGGCTGGTGTATTGCGCGCTGGGCGGGCATCAGCATGCGGATTTGCCGGAGACTGATTTGCTGACCGGCGTGAGCGTGCTCGACTTCTATTCGCAAGCTGCCTGACCCACATAGCCACAAGTAGGAGCTGCCGAAGGCTGCGATCTTTTGACGTTGTTTCTTAGCACGAAGATCAAAAGATCGCAGCGTGCCGCAGCTCCTACAGGGATCGGTGGGCATGAAAAAGCCCGGAATCATCACTGGTCCCGGGCTATTTTACGTCAGGCGAAAACCTTACTCGGCGAGGATCTGGCCGACAGTCGGGTCCTTGAACAGACGGGTCAGTGCGTCGCTCAATACATCGCTGACCAGTTTGGTGTTGGTTTCCTGGTTCGGCGCCATACCGAAGCGCTGATCCAGCGACGCGCCGTAACGGCCGCTGTAACGGCGGTTGCCGCTCTGCACGTCGGAGCGGAAGGTCGCGCCGATGGTGGCTTCGGTCACGTACATGCCTTCTTTCGGCGACTGGTATTTCAGCTCAGTCAGGGTCACGGTCAACTGCGGCGCGTTGGCGGCGTTGTTGGTCGGAGTGAAACCCAGCAGACGCACGGCGGCTTCGGCCTGAGCCTGCAACTTCGGCAGGATCTGCTCTTTCTGCACGGTGATCGCGCTGGTTTCAGGGTACAGGCCACCACGGGTGCCGAGGGTTGGCGACGGACGACCATCCGCTACGCGTACCACCACAGGCTGACCATGGCCGACCGGGGCCAGCTGAGTGGTCAGCTTCGGTTCCGGGCTCAGTTGTTGCGGGCTGTGGGCGCAGCCGACCAGCGTCAAACTGGTCACAGTGATCAAACCGAACAACAGGCGTTGCAACATGCTCTTTTCTCCAGAATCAGGCACAAACAGGCCGGCAGTATAGCGGTGGGCCACTGCGGGGAACCAGCGCCGCACAGTGAATACTGAAATGTCAGACAAAGCCGCCGCAAAGCGGTTCCTGTCACACATTCTTCACTGCCCATACACCTTGATGTCACGGGGTGCTGACAATCTTCAAAGCAGTCCCCCAAGCAAGGAACCCGGCCATGCGTTATCTGATCTCATTGTTCGCTCCGCGCCCTTTGCACCGCAGCTTTGCCTTGCTCGACCGCAACGGCCACTGCCAGGCTTTCAAGCAATGCAGCCTGCAACCGATGGGTGATGGCTGGGTCGAAATCGAAGAAATTCGTCTCAAATGGTTGCACCAGCCATTGCCTGCCAGCGCCCGCGTGATCCAGCAACAGCCGCGCGCACGGGCCCATGCGATGTTGAGCATCTGACCGGATGTCTAATAAAAGTCATTAAACACGACCAACTCCCTGCATTTCTTCGATACAATCTCCCCCCGATTATAAGGACGTCTCCTGATCGGGCCCCGCAACACCGTCAATGTGCATGCATTGGCAACCAAATCGCCCACAGAGAGCCGCCCACACAGATCGAGTGAAGCTGGCGCGCTTGCTGTTCGTTGAGCAAATCCCCACTTTTCGCGAATCTGCAGAGCTGTCGTCATGCTCGGCCTTTGGCCAGCCTGCACAGCCCTTTTTGAGGTTCACGTCTTCAAAAGAGCGTGAAAAAAACGGGTTTTCACAACTTCACAAGAGTGTGGCGAGCAAATGAATAGTTTTGCGTCTGAACATGCACCATTAGCGTCTGAAACAGCCCAACGACACAGGACCGGGTACGTCTCGAACACCGGAGCCTGAAGCCTGTCCGCTACGGATTTGGTTGCACAAACGGATGTCTCGACCATAAGTCGAATTGCCAGCCGCGTGCTGAAATGAGTTCATGGAGCTCTTGAAGCCAGGCCACATGCATCCGTCGAAGTTGCAAAAAATTGCGAAGATTCGGACATGGCGAACCTGACCATCGGTAGCTGGGGCACAACTGACCTGCCCCGGATCGCCTGGCAGCCATGCCGACAATTTGGTGCTGCAGATTTTGGAGACGCGTTAAATGGCGCATAACGAAGCAGTCGACGTAGTTCTGGTTGGGGCCGGCATCATGAGTGCCACCCTTGCAGTACTGCTCAAAGAGCTCGACCCGGCGATCAAGCTGGAAGTCGTCGAGTTGATGGATTCCGGTGCTGCGGAGAGTTCCAACCCGTGGAACAACGCCGGTACCGGCCACGCCGGCCTGTGCGAGCTGAACTACACGCCGCAAGCGGCCGACGGCAGCGTCGACATCAAGAAAGCCGTGCACATCAACACCCAGTTCGAAGTGTCCAAGCAGTTCTGGTCGTACCTGACCAAAAAAGGCACCTTCGGCTCGTGCAAATCCTTCATCAGTCCAGTGCCGCACCTGAGCTTCGTGCAGGGCGACAAAGGTGTGTCGTTCCTCAAGGATCGCTTCGATGTCCTGAGCAAGCATCACGCTTTCTCCGACATGGAATACACCGAAGACAAGGCCAAAATGGCCGACTGGATGCCGCTGATGATGCCGGGGCGTCCGGCCGATGAAGTGCTCGCTGCCACTCGCGTGATGAACGGCACCGACGTCAACTTCGGCGCCCTGACCAATCAGTTGCTCAAGCACCTGACCAGCGCTCCGGATGCTCAGGTCAAATACTGCAAGCGTGTGACCGGCCTCAAGCGTAACGGCAGCGGCTGGACCGTCAGCATCAAGGACGTCAACAGCGGCAATACCCGTGAAGTCGATGCCAAATTCGTTTTCCTCGGTGCTGGCGGCGCGGCGCTGCCGCTGTTGCAGGCTTCGGGCATCGAAGAAAGCAAAGGCTTCGGCGGCTTCCCGATCAGCGGCCAGTGGCTGCGTTGCGACAACCCGGAAGTGGTCAAGCATCACCAGGCCAAGGTTTACAGCCAGGCTGCAGTAGGTTCGCCACCGATGTCGGTGCCGCACCTCGACACCCGCGTCGTCGACGGCAAGAAATCCCTGCTGTTCGGGCCATACGCCGGTTTCACCACCAAGTTCCTCAAGCACGGTTCCTTCATGGACCTGCCGATGTCGGTTCGCGCCGGCAACATCGGGCCGATGCTGGCAGTGGCGAAAAACAACATGGACCTGACCAAGTATCTGGTCAGCGAAGTGATGCAATCGATGGAGCAGCGCCTGGAATCCCTGCGTCGCTTCTACCCTGAAGCGAAAGCCGAAGACTGGCGCCTGGAAGTGGCCGGCCAACGGGTGCAGATCATCAAGAAGGACCCGAAAAAGGGCGGCATCCTGCAGTTCGGTACCGAACTGGTTGCTGCAAAAGACGGCTCCCTCGCCGCCCTGCTCGGTGCTTCGCCGGGTGCCTCGGTAACCGTTTCGATCATGCTGGAACTGATCGAGAAGTGCTTCCCGAGCCAGACCAAGGGTGAGTGGGCTGGCAAACTGGCAGAAATCTTCCCGGCCCGTGAAAAGGTTCTGGAAACCGATGCTGCGCTGTATCGCAAGATCAACACGCAGAACAACATCGCTCTGGAACTGGTTGAAGAAAGCAGCGAGACCCCAAGCTACGCTTGATCCCGCGCCATAAAAAACGCCCCGTACTCAGTGAGTGCGGGGCGTTTTTTATGGGCGATGTCACCGATATTGCTGGTCCATCTGACTTTGTGACGAGGGGATTTATCCCCTCGCCACAGGTAATTCAGGAAATCAGCTAATCAGGTAATCAGGTAATCAGGTAATCAGGTAATCAGGTAATCAGGTAATCAGGTATAGATCTAGGCGCGGGCCTTGTCGATCAGCGCGATGTACTCCGGCGCATTGCGCTGGTCGCGGATCTGATCAACGAAGGTCTGGCCCTGCTCGTCCTTGCCGTCGACGTCATAACCAGCCTCGACGAAGAACACCAGGAACCGCTCGAAATCGTCGATCCGCAGGCCACGGTAGGCCTTGATCAGTTTGTGCAGCGACGGCGAGGTGGCGTCGACCGGTTCAAAATCGAGGAACAGCTTGATCTGCTCATCGCCGATCTCGTCACCAATCAGTTGCTTCTTATCTTTACGCATTGCCGACTCCAGCTCGCAGACATTTCACGGGGCAGGCAGTTTACCCCTGCGCGGGCGCCGGGCTCAACGCGAGCGAGTGCTGCCGGTGTGTAAATCCGCCCAGATATGGCCGTTGGCATAGCTGAGGAATTGCACATACACCGTGTCGTTACGCAGCAAATCGATCACCACCCGGTACTGGGCCAGCGGGTAATAGAGGGTCAGGGTTTTGTTCTTTTCGTCGTAAACCGGCTTTTTCAGGCTTTTGCTTTCGCCGTCGAAGTTGACCAGTACCTGAGTGATCGACGCGCCCTTGTTCAGGGACTTGCCCTTGAGGCGGATCATCAACGATGAAGTGACCGGGATCGGCTGCTGATTGGACTGGCGTTGCGCACCGACCACCACCGAATAATCGGTGACTTGCAGCAGTTGTTGCTGTTCGGGTTCAGCGTCGCGCAGGGTCAGATCATCAGGCGGCAGGAATTGGCTGTGCATCGGCGCCGGGGCGGCGGCCAGGGGCAGGCTGAGGGTCAACAGCAAGGCTGCGCAGCTGCGGATCAAAAGGCTCATGACAGGCTCCGGAGGCGGGGCTGAGCACTCTAGCATGGGTGTTGCGGGTTGATCAGCACACACAAACAACTGTGGGAGCTAGCCTGCTGGCGATGACGAACTGTCAGCAACATTGATGTTGGCTGATACGACGCCATCGCTAGCAGGCTAGCTCCCACAGGGGTAATGCAGGTTTCTTACATGCCTTTAACGGCGAAGATCCCGTTGGCGTTGCGCCAGTAGCCTTTGTAGTCCATGCCGTAACCGAAGATGTAACGGTCGATGCATGGCAGGCCAACGAAGTCTGCTTTCAGATCAGGACGCGCTTTGCGGTCGTGATCTTTGTCGATCAGCACGGCGGTGTGCACTTTGCGTGCGCCGGCGTGTTTGCAGAAGTCGATGATCGCGCCCAGGGTGTGACCTTCGTCGAGGATGTCGTCGATGATCAGCACGTCGCGGTCGATGAACGAGACTTCCGGCTTGGCTTTCCAGAACAGGTCGCCGCCGCTGGTTTCATTGCGATAGCGGGTGGCGTGCAGGTAAGACGCTTCCAGCGGGAACTGCAGATGCGTCAGCAGTTTGCCGGAGAAAATCAGCCCGCCGTTCATCACGCAAAACACCACCGGGTTGCTGTCAGCCAGTTGCTCGTTGATTTGCGCACCGACGCGGGCGATGGCCGCCTCGACTTCAGACTCGGTGTACAGGCAGTCAGCCTCTCGCATGATTTGACGGATATGCTCGAGATCAGCGGACATGGCGCTCTCCAGGGGTTAGCGGAATTGGAAAAGCGGGCAAAGGTACGCATCCCGCGAGGTCGAATCAAGCCTTTATGGACTAACGTACTGTATGTCCTATAGGACATCACCCTCGGATAGATTAATCTAGGCCGGTTTTTTTGCCCGCCGCCGGAGCCTTTCCCCATGTCCATCCTCGAGATCCGCCATCCGCTGATCCGCCATAAACTCGGCCTGATGCGCCGCGCAGATATCAGCACCAAGAATTTCCGCGAGCTCGCTCAGGAAGTCGGCGCCCTTCTGACCTATGAAGCTACAAAAGATCTACCGCTTGAAACCTACGATATCCAGGGTTGGTGCGGCACCGTGTCGGTCGAGAAAATCGCCGGCAAGAAGATCACCGTCGTGCCGATCCTGCGTGCCGGCATCGGCATGCTTGAAGGCGTGCTCAGTCTGATCCCGGGTGCCAAGGTCAGCGCCGTCGGTGTTGCCCGCAACGAAGAAACCCTGCAAGCGCACACCTATCTGGAAAAACTGGTTCCGGAAATCGACGAACGGTTGGCGATGATCATCGACCCGATGCTCGCCACCGGCAGTTCCATGGTTGCAACCATCGACCTGCTGAAAAAGGCTGGCTGCAAGGAAATCCGCGCGATGGTGCTGGTTGCCGCGCCGGAAGGCATCGCCGCTGTCGAGAAGGCTCACCCGGACGTGAAAATCTACACCGCGTCCATCGACGAACGTTTGAACGAGCACGGTTACATCATCCCTGGGCTTGGCGACGCCGGTGACAAGATCTTCGGTACCAAGCAGAAGGACGCGTGACCATGCAGCAAGAGTTCAACGATCCGCTCTGGCGCACGGTGCTGTCTGGCGCACAGATGCTGTTCGTGGCTTTCGGCGCTCTGGTGCTGATGCCGCTGATCACGGGCCTGGACCCGAACGTGGCACTGTTTACCGCAGGTCTTGGGACGATTCTGTTCCAGATCGTCACCGGGCGTCAGGTGCCGGTGTTCCTTGCGTCGAGCTTCGCTTTCATCACCCCGATCATTCTCGCCAAGGGCCAGTTCGGCCTCGCCGCGACCATGGGCGGCGTGATGGCGGCCGGTTTTGTCTACACCTTCCTCGGCCTCGCCGTGAAGATCAAAGGCACAGGCTTCATCGACCGTTTGCTGCCGCCGGTAGTGATTGGTCCGGTGATCATTTCCATCGGTCTGGCCATGGCGCCGATTGCCGCCAACATGGCGATGGGCAAGGCTGGTGACGGTTCGGAACTGATCCACTACCAGACCGCAATGATGATCTCGATGCCAGCGCTGCTGACCACGCTGATCGTGGCGGTGTTCGGTAAAGGCATCTTCCGTCTGGTGCCGATCATTTCCGGTGTGCTGGTCGGTTTTGCCATGGCGTTCTATTTCGGCGTCGTCGATACCGCCAAGATCGCTGCGGCGCCATGGTTTGCGATTCCGCACTTCACTGCGCCGGAATTCAACTGGCAGGCGATCCTGTTCATCGTTCCGGTGGCACTGGCTCCGGCCATCGAGCACATCGGCGGCGTGATTGCCGTGGGCAGCGTGACCGGTCGTGACTATCTGAAGAAGCCGGGCCTGCATCGCACTCTGCTCGGTGACGGCATTGCCACCACCGCTGCTGGCATGTTCGGCGGCCCGCCAAACACCACCTACGCCGAAGTGACTGGCGCAGTGATGCTGACCAAGAACTACAACCCGAAAATCATGACCTGGGCGGCGGTGTTCGCCATCACCCTGGCGTTTATCGGCAAGTTCGGCGCACTGCTGCAAAGCATTCCGGTACCGGTGATGGGCGGGATTCTCTGCCTGCTGTTCGGTTCGATTGCGGCGGTGGGGATGAACACACTGATCCGTCACAAGATCGACCTCGGCGAGGCACGTAATCTGGTGATCGTTTCGGTGACGCTGGTGTTCGGGATCGGCGGTGTGCTGGTCGGTACCGGCACGGGTCCGGACGACTTCGGCCTGAAAGGCATCGCGCTGTGCGCGGTGGTGGCGATTGCGCTGAACCTGATTCTGCCGGGCAACGATGGCTGGAAGAACAAGAAGGCGGATGACCCGCTGCTTTAACGCCTTAGATTTTCAGTGCCAGAAAGATAGCTATCGCCAGCAGGCTGGCTCCCACAGTGTTTTTTCAGTGGACACAACATTTGTGTTCAACTCGAAACCCGTGGGAGCCAGCCTGCTGGCGATGCTTTTAAAGGGCCAGCGGCGCTCGTTCGCATAGAGTGGCCAACGCCTTCGCCCATTGCACGTCGTCATTCAGACACGGCACCAGCACCAGCTCCTCGCCCCCTGCTTCGCGGAACTGTTCCTTGCCGCGATCACCAATCTCTTCCAGAGTCTCGATGCAATCGGCGACAAACGCCGGGCACATCACCAGAATCTTCTTCACACCGCTTTTCGCCAGCTCATCCAGCCGCGCTTCGGTGTACGGTTCGATCCACTTCGCCCGCCCCAAACGCGATTGAAACGACACCGACCATTTGCCGTCCGGCAAGCCCATGCGCTGAGCAAACAGCGCCGCGGTGCGCAGACATTGCGCGCGATAACAGGTGGCCAATACCGCCGGTGATGCATTCTTGCAGCAGTCCTCATTCTTGAAACAATGCTGCCCCGTCGGATCAAGCTTGGTCAGATGCCGCTCCGGCAAACCATGAAAACTCAGCAGCAGATGATCGTAATCCTGCTGCAAATGCGGCTTGGCGCTTTCAACCAGCGCATCGAGGTATTCCGGCTGATCGTAGAACGGTTGCAGGATCGACAACTGCACATCGAGATTCTTCGTGCGAATGACCCGCTTCGCCTCTTCAATCACCGTGGTGGTGGTGCTGTCGGCGAACTGTGGATACAGCGGCGCCAGCGTGATGCGCTTGTGCCCCGCCGCTGCCAGTTGCAGCAGCTTCGTTTCAATCGACGGCTCGCCATAACGCATCGCCAGTTCGACCGGGCCATGGGTCCATTGCGAGGTCACCTGCTGTTGCAGACGACGACTGAGCACCACCAGCGGCGAACCCTCGCCCCACCAGATCGAGGCATAGGCATGCGCCGATTGTTCCGGGCGCTTGATCAGGATCAGTGACACCAGCAGACGCCGCACCGGCCACGGCAGGTCGATCACGTACGGGTCCATCAGAAATTGATTGAGGTAGCTGCGTACATCGGCCACCGAGGTGGAGGCCGGGGAACCCAGATTGACCAGAAGCAAGGCGTGATCGGTCATGCATCGTCCTATTTCAAAGGCGGCCGGAGAGATCGTCCAGGGCCGCGCGCAAATCCGTGAACTGGAAAGTGAAGCCCGCTTCCAGCAAGCGTGCCGGCATGGCCCGTTGGCCGCCCAGCAACAACAATGACAACTCGCCGAGCCCGACTTTCAAGGCCAGCGCCGGCATCGGCATGAACGCCGGGCGGTGCAACACGCTGCCCAGCGTTTTGGCAAATTCGCGATTACGCACCGGTTTGGGCGCGCAGCCATTATAAGGACCGCTCGCCAGATTGCGGTGCAGAAGAAAATCAATCAGGGCGATTTGGTCGTTGATATGAATCCACGGCATCCACTGCCGACCATTGCCCAAAGGCCCGCCCAACCCCAGTTTGAACGGCAGCAACAGCCGCGACAAAAAGCCGCCCTCGGCGGACAACACCAGACCGGTTCGCACCAGCACCACGCGAATACCCTGTGCTTCGGCGCGCATCGCCGTTTCTTCCCAGGCGATACACAACTGGCTGGCGAAATCATCGATCCCCGGTGGCGACTCTTCGGTCAGCTCACGCTCGCCGCCATCGCCGTACCAACCAATCGCCGAACCGGAAATCAGCAGCGACGGTTTCTGCTGACGGCGTTCCAGCCAGGTCAGCAATTGCTCGGTGAGGTTGATGCGGCTGCTCCACAACAACGCCTTGCGCCGGTGCGTCCATGGCCGGTCGGCAATCGGTGCACCGGCGAGGTTGATGATGGTGTCCAGCGGCTCTTCGCCCAGCTCTTCCAGACGGGCGATTGCACGCACTTGCGCGCCGCAGATTTTCGCGACTTTTTCCGGACGGCGACTCCACACCGTCAGGTGATGTCCCTGACTCAACCAGTGTCGACAGAGCTGTCGCCCGATCAAACCAGTACCGCCGGTCAGCAATATGTGCATGACATCTTCCTCGCGTGGCGTTTAACCCGGATCACTAGTCTATTTTTATAAGCAGGGATCTTTTCTATCGAGCAGGCTCTATTGTTTAACCATAGGCCAAGCTGTCAGAACGAGAACGCTAGAAGTTATACCAAAAAACAAAATTGTACAGGTTTCAACGACGGCGTAGTCTGTACAGAAAGGTAAACGAGGCCCCTATGACTGTACCTATCGCAATCATCGGCACCGGCATCGCCGGACTCTCGGCAGCCCAGGCTCTGACAGAGACCGGGCATACCGTCCAACTGTTCGATAAAAGTCGTGGCAGCGGCGGACGCATGTCGAGCAAACGCAGCGACGCCGGTTCGCTGGATCTGGGCGCGCAGTACTTCACTGCCCGCGACCGCCGCTTCGTCACTGAAGTCCAGCGCTGGCAAACCAACGGCTGGGTCGCCGAATGGACGCCACAGCTCTACACCTATCAGGCCGGCCAACTCAATCTGTCGCCGGACGAGCAGACCCGCTGGGTCGGCACGCCGCGTATGAGCGCCATCACCCGGGGTTTGCTCGAAGGCCTGGAAGTGCATTTCGCTTGCCGCATCACCGAGGTCTTTCGCGGTGAAGAGCACTGGCATCTGCAAGACGCCGAGGGCTTCACCCATGGGCCTTTCAGCCACGTGGTGATCGCCACGCCAGCGCCGCAAGCCACAGCATTGCTGGCGGCTGCGCCGAAACTCGCGGGTGCCGCGGCCGGGGTGAAAATGGACCCGACCTGGGCCGTCGCTCTGGCTTTCGAAACGCCGTTGGACACGCCCATCGAGGGTTGCTTCGTGCAGGACAGCCCCCTCGACTGGCTGGCCCGTAACCGCAGCAAACCCGGGCGCGATCACACCCTCGACACGTGGGTGCTGCACGCCACCAGTGCCTGGAGCCGGCAACACATCGACCTGTCCAAGGAGGAAGTGATCGAGCAATTGCACGGCGCTTTCGCCGAATTGCTGCACAGCGCCATGCCCGCCCCGACCTTCAGCCTCGCCCACCGCTGGCTCTACGCCCGCCCGGCCACCGGCCACGAATGGGGCTGCCTGGCCGATGCCGATCTGGGCTTGTACGCCTGCGGCGACTGGTGCCTGTCCGGACGTGTCGAAGGTGCGTGGCTCAGTGGTCAGGACGCCGCCCGCCGCTTGCACGAACACCTGCAATGAACCGCATAAACCCGCGTAAATTGCTGCTGTCGAAATGGACAGCAGCCCACCCGCAAAACCGCGAAAAACATTTTCTGGTGACCGAATTGTTCGAGGATGAGGACGGTACGGTGCTGGAAGTCGAGTTGCAGGCGGTGCTGACCAAACGTTGTGAACGACTCGACTGGCAGATCCTCAAGAACAACGATCAGTGGTTATCAGGCTGGAAATAGAAATCCTGTGAGAGCCAGCCTGCTGGCGATTGCATTCATACCGCCAACATCGATGGCACTGACACGCCGTCATCGCCAGCAGGCTGGCTCCCACAGGGGGCAGTAGTCATCGCACGAAAACCTATACAAACCATTTGACTTGTACACCTTTGAATCTATGCTGATGGAATGTTGTACAGAGATATCTTTCTGTACAGGTTTAGATTCGAGGTGCCTCCATGTCAGACCAATCCGCGACCCCACCGAAAATCGCCATCAGCGCCTGCCTGATGGGCGCCGAGGTGCGCTACAACGGTGGACACAAGGAATCACGCCTGTGCAGCCGCACACTTTCTGAACATTTCGAATTCGTCCCGGTATGCCCGGAAGTGGCGATCGGCCTGGGTATACCCCGTCAGCCGATCCGTCTGGTCGGTAATCCTGACAGCCCCGAAGCCATCGGCACCGTTCATCCCGAGATCAACGTCACCCAGCCGTTAGCCGATTACGGCCAGAAAATGGCCGCCGAACTCGATGACATCTGCGGCTACATTTTCATGCAGCAATCGCCCTCGTGCGGGCTGGAGCGGGTCAAGGTCTATCACGCCAACGGTGCCCCGGTGAACGGCGGCGGACGGGGGATTTATGCTCAGGCGTTCTGCGCCCGTCACCCGGACTTGCCCGTAGAAGAAGCCGGACGCCTCAACGATCCGGTGCTGCGGGAGAACTTCATCACCCGCGTGTTCGCCTACAGCGCCTGGAAAAAGGTCTTGGAACAAGGCCTGAGCCGCCGCGCGCTGACCGAATTCCACTCCCGCTATAAATACCTGCTGATGGCCCACAACCCGGTTCAATACAAAACCCTCGGCAACCTGCTGGGCAACATGGGCCAGACCGACCCTGCCGAACTCGGCCCGCGCTACTTCAGCGAGCTGATGGCTGCATTGAAAAAATGCGCGACACGCCGCACCCACAGCAACGTTCTGCAGCACATCAGCGGTTACCTGAAACAGGCGATCACTGCCGAAGACAAACAGGAAGTGCTGCACGTCATCGGCCAGTATCGCCACGGCATCGTGCCGTTGGTGGTGCCGCTGACGCTACTCAAACATCACTTCCGCCTACACCCGGACCCGTACATCGCGCAGCAGGTTTACCTGCAACCGCATCCGGAAAACCTCAGCTTGCGAAATGCCATTTGATGAACAAAGAACTCGACACCAGCGCCAGCGAAGACCTCGGCGCCGACTTCAAGAAAGCCCTCGACGAAGGCTGGCTGCCGATCCGCGAGGTCGCACGGCAGACGGGCGTCAACGCGATCACCCTGCGCGCCTGGGAGCGTCGTTATGGGCTGGTAGTGCCGCAACGCACGCCCAAAGGCCATCGGCTGTACTCAACCGAACATGTGCAGCGGATTCTCGCGATCCTCACCTGGATCAACCGTGGCGTCGCGGTCAGTCAGGTCAAGCCGTTGCTCGACACCCCGCAGGCGTTCACCGAGTCGGTGGAAAACGACTGGCAACTGTTGCGTCAGACCTTGCTGCAAGCCGTTACCCAACTCAATGAACGCAGCCTCGACGACAGCATCAATCAGGCCATGTCGCTGTATCCGCCACGCACCTTGTGCGAGCAATTGCTGATGCCGCTACTGGCTGAACTGGAACAGCGCTGGCAGGGCCAGTTCGGTGCGCAGATGGAGCGGGTGTTTTTTTATTCGTGGTTGCGCAGCAAATTCGGTGCACGCATCTACCATAACAATCGTCAGTTGCGCGCCGCGCCGCTGCTGTTGATCAATCATTCCGACCTGCCACTGGAGCCGCACCTGTGGCTTTGCGCATGGCTGATCAGCAGTGCCGATTGCCCGGTGCAAGTGTTCGACTGGCCGCTACCCGCCGGAGAGCTGGCGCTGGCGGTCGATCACCTGCAAGCCCGTGGCGTACTGCTGTATTCCAGCAAAGCCATGAACCTTGCGCAGTTGCCAAAACTGTTGAGTGGCGTGAACTGCACAAAACTGATTGTCGGACCAACGGTGTGCATCCACCACGCCGAGTTGTCCGTAAGAACTTCCGAGATCGCTGATTTGCACCTGGCCGAAGATCCCTTGTCGGCACATCAGGCGCTCATTCAGCGTGGGCTGATTTGATGAAAAATGCGGACACCACCATGCAATTGATCTGGCTGCGCAGCGACTTGCGCCTACATGACAACACCGCCCTCACGGCTGCCGCTGAACGTGGCCCGACCGTGGCGGTGTACCTGTTGAGCCCGCAGCAATGGCTGGAACATGATGACGCCCCATGCAAAATCGACTTCTGGCTGCGCAACCTCGATGACTTGAGCAAAAGCCTCGGCAAGCTCAACATTCCGCTGTTGATCCGCAGCGCCACGCACTGGGATCAGGCGCCGCAGGTGCTGCGCAAACTCTGCCATGAACTGAAGATTGAAGCTGTTCATGTCAACGAAGAATACGGCGTGCATGAAAGCCGTCGTGACGTAGCGGTGGCCGAGATGCTGCAAGCCGATGGCATCGGTTTCTACAGTTATCTGGATCAGTTGCTGTTCAAACCCGGCAGTGTATTGACCAAGACCGGCACCTACTTTCAGGTGTTCAGTCAGTTCCGCAAGGTCTGCTACGAACGCCTGCATCGCTCACTGCCTGCTCTTATAAACGCGCCCTCCAGACAAGAAGCCACCGGCATCGAAAGCGATCCCGTGCCAGCGGCGATCAAGGGTTTTACGACCCCAAGCGACTCGCTGCGCGCCCTGTGGCCCGCCGGTGAGAAAGAGGCCCGGCGCCGTCTCGACACCTTCGCCGACGCGCAGATCGATTACTACAAGAGCGAGCGCGACTTCCCGGCCAAACCCGGCACCAGCCAACTCTCCGCTTATCTCGCCGCCGGGGTGATCTCGCCGCGCCAATGCCTGCACGCCGCCCTGCAAAGCAATCAGGGTGAATTCGAAAGCGGCAAGGTCGGCGCGGTCACCTGGATCAACGAAATACTGTGGCGCGAGTTCTACAAACATATTCTGGTCGGCTACCCACGGGTTTCGCGCCATCGAGCTTTCCGTCCGGAAACCGAAGCCTTGGCCTGGCGCGATGCCCCGGATGAACTCGCCGCGTGGCAAGAGGCGCGCACCGGTCTGCCAATCATCGACGCCGCGATGCGCCAACTGCTCGAAACCGGCTGGATGCACAACCGTCTGCGGATGGTGGTGGCGATGTTCCTGACCAAGAATCTGCTGATCGACTGGCGTGAGGGCGAGCGCTTTTTCATGCGCCATCTGATCGATGGTGATCTGGCGGCAAACAACGGCGGCTGGCAGTGGAGCGCATCCACCGGCACCGACTCGGCCCCGTATTTCCGCATTTTCAACCCGATCAGTCAGTCGGAAAAATTCGACAGCGAAGGCTTGTTCATCAAGCACTGGCTGCCGGAACTCGCCGGCCTGAACAAAAAGGAAGTGCACAACCCGGCCAGTGCCGGCGGGCTGTTCGGTGTCGCCGACTATCCGCCGCCAATCGTCAACCTGAGTGCTTCACGGGAGCGCGCCTTGAGCGCCTTCAAGAATCTGCCGTCGCGTGCGTCTATCGGAGGTGCAGATGAGTGAATTCCTGCGCAGCTTCGCCCGACGTTTTTCCGAGTTGAACAAAAACAACCTGGATCGTTTGGGTACGCTCTACAGCGAGGACATTCACTTCACTGACCCGCTGCACGAAGTGCAGGGGCTCAAGCATCTGCACAGCTACATGCGCGAGTTGTACGCCAACGTCAGCGAACTGCGGTTTGATTTTCACGGTTACGACCAGATCAGCGATGGCGAAGGTTACTTGCGTTGGGTCATGACTTACCGCCATCCGCGCCTGGCGGGTGGCCAATGGATTCGGGTCAGCGGCTGTTCGCATCTGCTTTGGCGCGACAAGGTTTATCGCCACCGGGACTACTTCGATGCCGGGGCGCTGCTGTATGAACATTTACCCGTATTGGGTCGGGTGATTGCCTGGCTGAAAAGGAGAATGGGATGAGTCGTACAACTCCAAGGCGTTATTGGCTGACCGGTGCCAGCAGTGGCATCGGCGCGGCCCTGGCTGAAGAGATTCTGAAAACCGGGGCGCATCTGGCGGTCAGTTCACGTCAGGTCGCGCCATTGAAAGTCTTGTCGCAACGCTATCCGGGGCAAGTGCTGGTGGTCGCGGGGGATTTGACCAACAGCCAGACAGTGCGCGAAATCGGCGAGCAGATTACTGCCGACTGGGGCTCGCTGGACTCGGTGATTCTAAATGCCGGTACTTGTGAATATGTCGATGCGCGGCAGTTCGATTCCTCGATCATCGAGCACGTCGTGCGCACCAATCTGCTCGCCAGCAGTTACTGCATCGAAGCCGCCCTGCCGTTGCTGCGGGCGGGTACCGCGCCGCATCTGGTCGGCGTCGCCAGCTCGGTGACTTATCTGCCGCTGCCCCGCGCCGAGGCCTATGGCGCATCGAAGGCCGGCATGCGTTACCTGCTCGAATCGCTGCGTATCGATCTGGCCCCGGAAGGCATTGAAGTCACGGTGGTCAGCCCCGGATTCGTCGAGACGCCACTGACCGCCAAAAATGATTTTCCGATGCCCTTGAGCTGGCCAGCGGACAAAGCCGCCCGGCACATTTTTGCAAAACTGCGCGAGCGCCCACTGGAGATCGCTTTCCCGGCGTTGTTCATGGCCGCGTTGTGGCCGCTGTCCAAGTTGCCGGCGCGACTGCAACTGGCGATTGGCAAACGCATGGTGCGTGCGCAGCCGCCACTCATGGATGATGCAACGTGAACATCGCCATCGTTGGCAGCGGGATCGCGGGGCTGACCTGCGCCTACCTGCTCAATCGCCGCCATGACGTTACGGTGTTCGAGGCCGGCGACTGGGTCGGCGGCCACACTCACACCGTGCAAGTCACGGTGGACGGTCAGGCCTATGCCATCGACACCGGATTCATCGTGTTCAACGACTGGACCTATCCGAACTTCATTCGCTTGCTCGGTCAGCTCGGCGTGGCCTTCAAACCAACCGAAATGAGCTTCTCGGTGAATGATCCGGACACCGGCCTGGAATACAACGGCAACAACCTCAACAGCCTGTTCGCCCAGCGCAGCAACCTGTTCTCGCCGGGGTTCTGGGGCATGTTGCGCGACATCCTGCGCTTCAATAAGGAAGCGCTGCGCGACCTCGACGAACAACGCATCGCCACCGACACCACGCTGGACGATTACCTCAAGGCCAACGGTTACGGCGAGCGTTTCATCCTGCATTACATCGTGCCAATGGGCGCGGCGATCTGGTCGATGCCAATGGCCGAGATGCTCAATTTCCCGTTGCAGTTCTTTGTGCGGTTTTTCAAGAACCACGGCTTGTTGTCGGTGAACAACCGTCCGCAATGGCGGGTGATCGAGGGCGGTTCCAGCGCCTACGTCGCGCCGCTGACCGCATCATTCCAGGACAGGATTCGCCTGAACTGCCCGGTAACCCGGGTTGATCGCGATGAGCACGGCGTAGTTATCCACAGCCCGAAAGGCATCGAACGTTTCGACAAAGTGATCTTTGCCTGCCACAGCGATCAGGTATTAAACCTGCTGGCCAGTCCAAGCAGCGCCGAACGCTCGGTGCTGGGCGCCCTGCCCTACGCCGATAACGAAGTGGTGTTGCACACCGACACGCGCCTGCTGCCGTCGCGCAAACTGGCCTGGGCCAGTTGGAATTATCGCCTCGGCGGCGCCGGCCATACGCAGGCCGCCGTCACTTACGACATGAACATTCTGCAAGGCATCCAGAGCGACACCACGTTCTGCGTCAGCCTTAACCAGAGTGCCGGCATCAGCCCGTTCAAGGTGCTCGCCAAATACACCTACGCCCATCCGCAATACAGCCTCGCCGCAGTCGCGGCGCAGAATCGCTGGGCAGAAATCGATGGCCAGCAGCACACCCATTATTGCGGCGCCTACTGGGCCAGCGGCTTCCATGAAGACGGCGTGGTCAGTGCCTTGCGCGTGGCCGCCGCGTTCGGGGAAACCCTATGAACAGCGCCCTTTATAGCGGCTGGATCGGTCATCGGCGCTTCGCCCCCAAGCGCCATGAATTCCGTTATCGGATCGGTCTGCTGTACCTCGACCTCGACGAGCAGGACAGCGTGTTCGGCCTTTCGCCGCTGGCCAGCCGCAGCCGTTTCGCGCCGTTTTCGTTTCGTGAGACCGACTATCTCAAGGCGTTCACCGGACGCGGTATGCGCCTGATCGATGCGGTGCGCCAGCAGGTCGAAGCCGCCATCGGTCATGCGCCGCAAGGTTCGGTCTGCCTGCTGACCCAGCCGCGCAGTTGGGGGCTGGCGTTCAATCCGGTGAGTTTCTTTTATTGCCATGAGGCCGATGGGCAACTGGCGGCGATTCTCTGTGAAGTCACCAACACGCCGTGGCGCGAGCGTTTTCACTACGTGCTACCGGCGCGGACGCCAGTCGATCTGCAGGATGTTCATCAGCACTTCGCCGTGGCCAAGGCGTTTCATGTTTCGCCGTTTCTGCCACGTGATCTCGAATACCGGATGAGCTTCAGCCCCGCCGCGCAAAACCTCGGCGTGCACATGGCCGACTGGCAGGGCGAACACAAACTGTTCGACGCCACGCTCAACCTGCAACGCGAGGCGCTTGATCGGCAAAGTCTGCACCGTTACTTGCGGCGCTTTCCGTGGATGACCGCAAAAACCTGTCTGGCGATTTATTGGCAAGCCGTGCGACTGCTGCTCAAACGTGCACCGATCTTCGCTCACGAGTCTGCCAACGGCAGCTTGCAAACCGCCACTGCGACTCCCAAGGAGCACCGCCATGAAATCCTCTAGCCTGACGGCCATCCTGTTCAGCACCAACGGTTTGACCGGATCGCTGCTGCGCCGTGGCGTGCTGCGCCTGCTGGGTCAACTCAAACACGGACAACTGCTGGTGGTCGAGGATGGCGAACGCATGTTGTTCGGCACGCCGGGCAGCACGTTGCACGGTGAGATTCACGTGCAGGATCCCGCCGCCTGGGGAATGATCGCCGGCAATGGTTCGATTGGTGCTGGCGAAGCCTTTATTCACGGCTACTGGAGTTCGCCGGACCTGACCACCGTGGTGCGCGTGTTCGTCGCCAACCTCGACGTACTCGATGCCATGGAAGGTGGCATGGCGCGCCTCGGCCGGCCGCTGGTGCAAGGCCTGCACTGGCTCAATCGCAATACGCGCAAAGGTTCGCAGAAGAACATCGCCGCGCACTACGACCTCGGCAACGACCTGTTCGAACAGTTTCTCGACCCGACCATGATGTATTCAGCGGCGCAGTTCCTCACCCCCGAAGACAGCCTGGAACAGGCGCAACTGAACAAACTGGAGCGGATCTGCCAGAAGCTCGCACTCAAGCCCGAAGACCACTTGCTGGAAATCGGTACCGGGTGGGGCAGCATGGCGCTTTACGCGGCGCAGAATTACGGTTGCCATGTAACCACCACCACATTGTCGAAAGAGCAGTACGCATTCACCGCCAAGCGCATCGAACAACTGGGCTTGCAGGATCAAGTGACTTTGCTGCTCCAGGACTACCGCGACCTCACCGGCCAGTACGACAAACTGGTGTCGATCGAGATGATCGAAGCTGTCGGCCATCGCTTCCTGCCGACCTATTTCAAACAGTGCGCGCATTTGCTCAAGAGCAATGGCTTGATGCTGTTGCAGGCGATCACCATCCGCGATCAACGTTACGAGCAAGCCAAGCGTGGCGTCGACTTCATCCAGCGTTACATCTTCCCCGGCGGCGCCCTGCCTTGTGTGCAGAAAATGCTCGAAGTGGTCAGCCGCGACACCGACATGAACCTGCTGCACATGGAAGATTTTGGCTTGCACTACGCCAAGACCCTGCGCTTGTGGCATGAGAATTTTCGCCGCGCCCACGGTCGCTTGAGTGAATTGGGCTACGACGATTATTTCCTGCGACTGTGGGAGTTTTACCTGTGCTACTGCGAGGGCGGTTTCCTCGAGCGCACCATCGGTACCGCGCAATTGCTGCTGGCCAAACCCGGGGCGATGCCGGCGCCACTGCTCGGCCGCTTCGATGCTTGAGCGACTGGCCAACGCGCTGTTGTTCCAGGTCGGCTGGCTGGCCTGTGTGCTCGGCGGCAACAGCATGTGGTTACTGCTGGCATTGGCGGTGCTGGTGATTCATCTGAGCTGGATCAGCAGTTGGGCGGCGGAAGGCCGGCTGATTCTCAGCGTGGTGATTGTCGGCACGGCGGTAGACAGCGCATTGCGCGCGCTGGGTGTATTCGCGTTTGAAGATCTGTCGCCGCTGATTCCGCTGTGGCTGATGTTGCTCTGGGCACTTCTTGCGACCACTCTGCGCCATTGCCTGCAATGGAGCGCCCGGCCATGGTGGCTGTCGAGTGTGCTGGGAGCGGTCGGCGGCGCAATGTCTTACTACGGTGGCGGACGACTGGCCGGGGTGCATTTTCCCTACGGCGAAATCCCGACCCTGATCGGCATCGGCCTGCTCTGGGCGCTGCTGTTTCCATTGCTTCACGTGATGGCTCGACGCCTGAGCCACTGAGCGTCCGTCAGACCTTTCACACACCCGCCGGCCACTGCCTTACACTGCCGCCCATGAAGACCATTCCCCACCAGCAAATCGCCGAACCTGCGGTCACCTGTTCGACCTGCGCAGCCTGCTGCTGCCAACTCGAAGTGATGCTGATTACCGACACCGGCGTGCCTGATCGCTTTATCGATACCGATGACTGGGGCGGTGAAGTGATGCTGCGTCTGGACGACGGCTGGTGCGCGGCGCTGGATCGCGACAGCATGATGTGCACGATCTACGAAAAACGCCCGCTGATCTGCCGTGAGTTCGAAATGGGCGCACCGGAGTGCATCGAAGAACGCCGTGGGATTACCACGGCGTATCGCTGATTCTGAAAACACTTTGTTCCCTGTGGGAGCCGGGCTTGCCCGCGATGGCGTCAGCTCAGTCAACATCAATGTTGAATGTCAGACCGCAATCGCGGGCAAGCCCGCTCCCACAGGGACGGTGTACTTACAACGGCATCGTGTAATGCAGCGAGTAGCTTTCTACACCTTCGTTGTTGCTCGACATACCGGCATTGGAATAGTGCGTCGCACGAATCCCCACCTCATGCCCGCCATTGAAACGCAGGCCGAAACCGATACGGTCTTCGAACTGGAAAGCCTGGCCAATCTTGTTGCCTTCGTACTCGGTGTTGGAGAACACCGCCGCGCCGATCCCTGCCTCGACGTACGGTTTGACCGATTGCCCGGCAAACTCGTAAACCAGTACCGGCGAAAACGACAGGCTGTTGTTGCTCGAGCCCTTGTCGCCGTCCCAGTAGGTATAGGCGCCGCTCCAGTAACCGGTCAGACGACCAACATCGCTTTGCAGCCAGCTCTTGTCCCAGTCGAAGTTCATGCCCAGGCGGTAAGTCATCGTTGAATCGCTGGTCGCCCCGACCGCGAATTCCACGCCTGCTGCCTGCGCGGTAAAACTTTGCCCCATCAGTGCGGCCGCAATCGCGGCCAAGCAGAATAGTCGCTTCACTTGAAACATCCTTTTCCGAACGATCGTATGGTTTTTGGGTGTTGCTCAACGCTATAGAAGTCGACGCTTGATCAGAAGTTCAGCTGATTTTTAAGTTATTTCACAGTTTTTTTACAAGCCGAAGTCTTGCACATCTCCCGCCGCTTGCCCCAGCAATGGCAGGATATTTTTGAAGTACTGAGGATCGGCACTGGTCCAGAATCTGACCGGCCGGTTCGGGCCTTCGGCGAGCAGATCGCGCTCAGCCAAAAGACGCTGCAATTGGCGCGCCACGGCGGCACCGGTATCGATCAGGCTGATGTCGACAGGGATCATCGACCTGAGCATCGGCTTGAGAAAAGGATAGTGAGTGCAGCCAAGAATGATTGTGTCGCAACCGCTGGCCAGTAACGGCTCAACATAGCCTTGTAGTAATTGGCGCAACTCGGCGCTGTGCAGATCGCCGCTCTCAATCAGCTCAACCAGACCGGGGCATGGCTGGGTAATCACTCGCACATCGGTGGCGAAGCGATCGAGCAAGGCTGCGAACCTGGCGCTCTGCAAAGTGCCGGTCGTTGCAAGCACACCGACCACGCCGCTGCGGGTCGCGGCAGCCGCCGGTTTGACCGCAGGCTCCATGCCGACAATCGGCCATTCGGGAAAGTCCCGGCGCAGATCGGCGACGCCGGCCACGGTGGCAGTGTTGCAGGCCAGCACCAATGCTTTGGCGCCCTGCTCGCGGAAAAAACCGGCCATCACGCTGCAACGCTGACGAATGAATTCCGGGGTTTTCTCGCCGTAGGGAACGTGCCCACAGTCGGCGACGTACAGCAGCGACTCATTGGGCAGCAAACGCTGGATTTCTGCCAATACCGACAAGCCGCCGACACCGGAGTCGAACACGCCGATGGGCGCTTCACGCATGGTGCGAACCACAGACGCTGCAACCCGGGTCACGCTTGACCCGCAGCTCACGGAAACGCGAGCCCAAGGCATCGATCAACAGTAAACGACCCACCAGTGGCTCACCGAAACCGACCAACACTTTCAAGGCTTCCAGCGCTTGCAGACTGCCGACCAGACCCACCAGCGGCCCGACCACACCGGCTTCGCTGCAAGTGAGTTCGGCTTCGCTGCCGTGTCCGTACAAACAGTGGTAACAAGGACTGTCGGCACGACGCGGGTCGAACACCGAGAGCTGTCCTTCAAGACGAATCGCCGCGCCGCTGACCAGAGGTTTGCGTGCGGCCACGCAAGCGGCGTTGACCGCTTCACGGGTGGAGAAATTGTCCGAGCAGTCGAGCACCAGATCCACCGCTGCCACGGCGGCCGCGAGAGAATCTTCGTCCAGCGCCCGACGATGGGCGATCAGTTGAATCTCGGGATTGATCGCGCTCAGACGCTTGAGCGCCGAGTCGACTTTGCTCATGCCGACGCTGTCGGTGTCGTGGATGATCTGACGTTGCAGGTTGGTCAGATCGACCGTGTCGAAATCCGCCAGATGCAGCTCACCAACGCCCGCCGCGGCCAGATACAAGGCCACCGGAGCACCGAGACCGCCGAGGCCGACGATCAATACCCGGCTGTCCTTGAGTCGCAACTGGCCATCGATATCGATGTGTTGCAGCAGAATCTGCCGGCTGTAGCGCAGCAATTCCTGATCATTCAGCACGGCAGGCGCCCCAGGCTGATCCGTTGATGACCGCCCAGATCGGTGCGGCTGTGGACTTCTTCAAAGCCGCGAGTCAGCAGCAGATCGCGCACGGCCTCGGCTTGATCATAGCCGTGTTCGAGCATCAGCCAGCCACCGGCCTCCAGATGCTCCGGAGCCTGGTCGATGATCAGCCGCAGATCGTCGAGCCCGTCGACACCGGCGACCAGCGCGCTGGCCGGCTCGAAGCGCAC
Organism: Pseudomonas sp. NPDC087346; assembly: GCF_044744235.1. Lineage (NCBI taxonomy): Bacteria > Pseudomonadati > Pseudomonadota > Gammaproteobacteria > Pseudomonadales > Pseudomonadaceae > Pseudomonas > Pseudomonas sp. NPDC087346. The sequence continues at coordinate 6,596 of NZ_JBIUXX010000058.1, read as the reverse complement.
GTCGCCTTCGACCAGATGCGGATCGGCAGCGGCAATGTACGGCGGATTGCTAATGATCAGATCAAAGCGCTGGCCTTCAAGCGAGCTGAACCAATGACTGCTCAGCACCGTGGCATTGTTCAGGTGCAGACGCTGACGATTGCGCTCGGCCAGGGCCACGGCTTCCAAGACGCGGTCCACGGCGGTGACTTTCCAGCCGCCACGCTCGCTGGCCAGCGCCAAGGCAATCGCCCCGCTGCCGGTACCCAGATCGAGCACTTTGGCCGGGGTCGCCGGCAGTAATTCCAGCGCCGCTTCCACCAGCAATTCTGTGTCCGGGCGCGGGATCAGCGTGTGCGGCGCGACTTCCAGATCGAGCTTCCAGAATCCTTGCTGGCCGAGAATGTAGGCCACCGGCTCACCGCCACGGCGGCGTTGCAGGTACTCGGCAAACAGCAACGCGGATTCGCTCGGCACGATGCGCTCGGGCCAGGTATGCAGAAAGCTGCGCGACTTGCCCAGCGCTGCGGCCAGCAGCAATTCAGCATCCAGACGCGCAGTGGGCGAGTCCGGCAATTCGGCAGCGCGCAACAGGCTGGCAATGATGGTCATTTATTCACCTATCGCTGCGAGCTGGTCGGCCTGGTATTCGGCCAGCAAAGGCTCGATTACCGCGTCAACGCCACCGGCAAGAATATCGTCGAGGGAGTACAGGGTCAGGTTGACGCGATGGTCAGTGACTCGGCCCTGAGCAAAGTTGTAGGTGCGAATGCGCTCGGAGCGGTCACCGGAACCCACCAGCAACTTGCGCTCGCTGGCGATCGCGTTCGCGGCGGCGGCGGTTTGCTGATCGTTGAGCTTGGCCGCCAGCCAGGACATCGCCCGGGCGCGGTTCTTGTGCTGGGAGCGTTCTTCCTGACACTCGACGACGGTGCCGGTCGGTATGTGCGTGATGCGGATCGCCGAGTCGGTGGTGTTGACGTGCTGACCACCGGCCCCGGAGGAGCGGTAAGTGTCGACGCGCAAATCCGCCGGGTTGATCTCGATGGCTTCCCGCTCGTCCGGCTCGGGCAACACCGCTACCGTGCAGGCCGAGGTGTGGATACGGCCCTGGGATTCGGTGGCGGGTACACGCTGTACGCGGTGCGCGCCGGATTCGAATTTCAGCTTGCCGTAAACGTTGTCGCCTTCAATGCGGGCGATGACTTCTTTATAGCCACCGTGTTCGCCTTCGTTTTCCGAAAGGATCTCCACACGCCAGCCACGTCGCTCGGCGTAACGCGAGTACATGCGGAACAGATCGCCGGAGAAAATCGCCGCCTCGTCGCCACCGGTGCCGGCGCGAATTTCGAGGAACACGTTGCGACCGTCGTTCGGGTCTTTTGGCAGCAGCATGCGCTGCAAATCGGCTTCGAGCGTGATCAGAAGCTCTTTGGTTTCGCGGACTTCTTCCACGGCCATTTCACGCATGTCCGGGTCGTTGTCCTTGAGCAGTGCCTGCGCGCCTTCAAGATCGCTTTGTACGCTGAGCAGCTTTGTATAGGCTTGTACGACCGGCTCGAGTTCGGCGTATTCCTTGGAATAGGCGCGAAATTTGGTCTGATCGGAAATGACTTCGCCGTCGCCGAGCAACGCGGTCAGTTCCTCGAAACGGTCCTGGAGGATGTCCAGCTTATTGTGCAGTGACGCTTTCATTGCGGTTTTTTATCCGAAAAGCTATCCGGTGAGCCCTCTAGGGCAAAGAGTTCCTGGGCCATGGCCAGCGCATCGAGGCGGCCTTCGGCAGAAAGCTTTTTCAACTGCACGCTTGGCGCATGCAGAAGTTTATTGGTCAGGCCGCGAGCGAGTTGCCCGAGCACATCTTCAGCGTTGCCGCCGTTGGCCAGTAGACGCAGGGCCTTTTGCAGCTCTTCGTCGCGCAGGCGTTCGCTCTGTTGACGATAGGCCTTTAGAACATCGACCGCTGCCAGTTCACGCAGGCGCACCATGAAGTCGTCGGCACCGAGGGAAACCATCTCTTCGGCAGCTTGTGCTGCGCCCTGGCGGCTCTTGAGGTTTTCCGCGACCACTTCGTGCAGATCGTCGACGCTGTAAAGGTAAACGTCGTCCAACTCGCCGACTTCCGGCTCGATATCCCGGGGAACGGCGATATCCACCATGAAAATCGGTTTGTGGCGGCGCAGCTTCAGCGCGCTCTCGACCGCGCCTTTGCCAAGAATCGGCAACTGACTGGCGGTCGAACTGATGACGATATCGCTGCGCACCAGTTCTGCCGGGATGTCCGACAGCAACACGGCGTGGGCACCGAACTGCTCGGCCAGCAGACTGGCGCGTTCCAGCGTCCGGTTGGCGACGACGATGCGCTTGACCCCCAGCTCGTGCAGATGACGGGCGACCAACGTGATGGTCTCGCCGGCGCCGATCAACAAAGCCTGGCTGCGTTGCAGGTCGCTGAAAATCTGTTTGGCCAGGCTCACGGCAGCAAACGCCACCGAAACCGGGTTTTCACCGATAGCAGTGTCGGTACGCACCTGTTTCGCGGCATTGAACGTCGCCTGAAACAGTCGGCCCAGCAACGGGCCGATGGTGCCGGCTTCGCGGGCCACGGCGTAAGCCGATTTCATCTGACCGAGAATCTGCGGTTCGCCCAGCACCAGCGAGTCGAGCCCGGAGGCGACGCGCATCATGTGACGAACTGCCGCATCATCTTCATGCACATAAGCGCTGGCGCGCAGCTCTTCTATGCTCAATTTGTGATATTCGGCCAGCCAGCGCAGCACGCCATCGGCCGAAATGTGATCCTGCTCTATATAAAGCTCACTGCGATTGCAGGTGGAGAGGATCGCTGCTTCGCGGCTGTCGGTGAGCCGGCAGAGTTGCTGCAACGCCTCAACCAGCTGCTCAGGGGTAAAAGCCACGCGCTCGCGGACGTCTACTGAAGCAGTCTTGTGGTTGATACCGAGTGCGAGGAAGGCCATTCAAGGTCGCTGATAGTGACGTGAAGCCGGCAATTGTCCTACTTCGCCAGATTCAGAACAACTACCGCTGACTATTGTCCCAATTGTCAGCCCCTATAAAGGACACAATCGAGACTCGGTTATGTTTGGCCGAAGGCTTGTGTCATGATGATCCGACCGCAGGTTAGTCGTCCTCTTCCTATATGAATAGATCTTCCGCGTTGCTCCTTGCTTTTGTCTTCCTAAGCGGCTGCCAGGCCTTGGCCCCCGTTTCGCCGGACGGTACGCCACCGGTCGAAGACACCACGCCCGTGCCTGAAAAGCCCAAGGTTTACAGCTCGTTCAGCGAAGAAACGGTTTACAGCCTGTTGAGCGCCGAGCTCGCCGGCCAACGTAATCGTTTCGACATTGCGCTGGATAACTACGTGACCCAGGCCATCAATACCCAGGACCCGGGTGTCTCAGAGCGTGCGTTCCGCATCGCCGAGTACCTTGGCGCCGACCAGCCGGCTCTGGACACCGCGTTGATCTGGGCGAAAAACGCCCCGGACGACCTCGAAGCGCAACGCGCCGCCGCCGTGCAACTGGCTCGCGCCGGGCGTTACGACGACTCCATGGTCTATATGGAGAAAGTCCTGCAGGGCAAGGGCGACACGCATTTCGACTTCCTCGCGCTGTCGGCTGCCGACACAGATCAGGAAACCCGCAACGGCCTGATGAAAAGTTTCGACCGCCTGTTGCAGCGTCATCCAAAGAACAATCAGCTGATTTTCGGCAAGGCCTTGCTGATGCAACAGGACGGCGACTCGAAAGGTGCGCTGGCGTTGCTCGAAGACAACCCGCCTGAAGACGGCGAAATCGCCCCGATCCTGCTGCGCGCGCGCCTTCTGCAATCTCTGCAACGTGGTGACGAAGCCCTGCCGCTGCTGCAAAAAAGCATCAAGAAGTATCCGGACGACAAACGCCTGCGCCTGACGTACGCGCGGATGCTGGTTGAACAGGACCGGATGGACGACGCCAAGGTCGAGTTCTCCACCCTCGTTCAGCAATACCCGGAAGACGACGAACTGCGTTATTCGCTGGCGCTGGTGTGCCTGGAAGCCAAGGCCTGGGACGAGGCCAAGGGTTACCTGGAAGACCTGATCGCCCGGGAAAGCCACGTCGATTCCGCGCACCTGAACCTGGGGCGCATCGCCGAAGAACGCAACGACCCGCAAGGCGCGCTGATCGAGTACGCCCAGGTCGGCCCCGGTAATGACTATCTCCCGGCGCAGTTGCGTCAGGCCGACATCCTGATGAACAACGGCAAGACCGCCGAGGCCCAGACCAAACTGGCCGCCGAGCGTGATGCACAGCCGGATTACGCGATTCAGCTATACCTGATCGAAGCGGAAACACTGTCCGCCAACAAACAGGACGACAAAGCCTGGAAAACCCTGCAAACCGCTTTGCAGCAATATCCGGACGACCTGAATCTGCTCTACACCCGAGCGATGCAGGCCGAGAAACGCAATGATCTGGCGCAAATGGAAAAAGACCTGCGCCTGATCATCAAGCGCGATCCGGACAACGCCATGGCGCTCAACGCGCTCGGCTACACCTTGTCCGACCGCACCACCCGTTACGCAGAAGCCAAGGCGCTGATCGAACAGGCGCACCAGCTCAATCCGGAAGACCCAGCGGTACTCGACAGCCTCGGCTGGGTGAATTTCCGCATGGGCAATCTGGACGACGCCGAGAAATATCTGCGTCAGGCGCTGGAGCGTTTCCCGGATCACGAAGTCGCCGCACACCTCGGCGAAGTGCTGTGGATCAAGGGCAATCAACGCGAAGCCAAACAAATCTGGGGCAAATTCCTCAAGGATCAGCCTGACAGCACCATCCTGCGCAGCACCATCAAGCGCCTGACCGGATCAGAGACTCTTTAACTCATGTTTTTGCGCCACGTAATTGTTTTCAGCTTCATCGCCCTGCTCGCCGGTTGCGCGGGCTTCGGCGCTCGCGAATCGGTCGAAGGCCACGGCAGCCCGGCGCAATGGGCCGCGCACAAACAACAGCTGACCAGCCTTGATGGCTGGCAGATCGACGGCAAGATTGGCATCCGCGCACCGAAAGATTCCGGCAGCGGCACCCTGTTCTGGCTGCAACGTCAGGACTACTACGACATTCGCCTGTCGGGCCCGCTGGGTCGCGGCGCGGCACGCCTGACCGGGCGTCCGGGCAAGGTTTCGCTGGAAGTGGCCAATCAGGGTCGCTACGAATCGCAATCCCCGGAAGCTTTGCTTGAAGAGCAAATGGGCTGGAAATTGCCGGTTTCGAACCTGGCCTGGTGGGTCCGTGGCCTGCCGGCACCAGAAAGCAAAAGCCGTCTGACGCTCGATGCCGACAGCCGTCTGGCCAACCTGGAACAGGATGGCTGGCAAGTCGAGTATCTCAGCTATGCCGAACAAAACGGCTATTGGCTGCCAGAACGGATCAAGTTGCACGGCACCGATCTGGACGTGACGCTGGTGATCAAGAACTGGCAACCGCGTAAATTGGGGCAGTAATCGCATGACCGCTCCACGTCTGACGCTGCCTTCACCCGCCAAACTCAACTTGATGCTGCATATTCTTGGGCGCCGTGAAGACGGCTATCACGAATTGCAGACGATTTTTCAGTTCGTCGATTACGGTGACGAAATCACTTTCGCCGTCCGCGACGATGGCTTGATTTGCCTGCACACCGAATTCGAAGGCGTGCCGCACGACAGCAACCTGATCGTGCGCGCCGCAAAAAAACTTCAGGAACACTCCGACTGCAAGCTCGGTATCGACATCTGGATCGACAAGGTTCTGCCCATGGGCGGCGGAATCGGTGGCGGCAGCTCGAACGCGGCGACCACCCTGCTCGGCCTCAACCATCTGTGGCAGTTGGGTTGGGATCTGGATCGCCTCGCCGCGCTGGGTCTTTCGCTGGGTGCCGACGTCCCGGTTTTCGTCCGTGGTCATGCGGCATTTGCCGAGGGCGTGGGCGAGAAACTCACGCCTGTGGAACCGGAAGAACCGTGGTATCTGGTGCTCGTACCGCAAGTCTCTGTTAGTACGGCAGAAATTTTTTCCGATCCATTGTTGACACGTAACACGCCGCCCATTAAAGTGCGCCCCGTTCCCGAGGGAAACAGTCGAAATGACTGCTTGCCGGTGGTTGCAAGGCGTTATCCAGAAGTACGTAACGCATTGGATTTGTTAGGTAAATTTACCGAAGCAAAGCTCACCGGAACTGGAAGTTGTGTGTTTGGGGGCTTCCCAAGCAAAGCTGAAGCTGATAAAGTCTCGGCCCTTCTGACAGAGACCCTTACAGGGTTTGTAGCGAAAGGAAGCAACGTTTCGATGTTGCATCGCAAGCTGCAAAGTCTGCTCTAAAGGAATCGATTACTGGGTAATCGTTGCAACAGATACAGGGGCGTCGCCAAGCGGTAAGGCAGCAGGTTTTGATCCTGCCATGCGTTGGTTCGAATCCAGCCGCCCCTGCCATTTTCTATACTCATCCAGGTTACCCTCAGCCTCTAGGTACTGCGCGTGTCCAAGATGATGGTCTTTACGGGGAACGCTAACCCCGATCTAGCTCGGCGTGTCGTACGTCAGCTGCATATCCCTCTCGGTGACATCTCTGTCGGT